>URIJ01000106.1 GCA_900547835.1 uncultured Collinsella sp. | reverse complement strand
CCCACGGCGCCCGTGGCGCCCACAACGGCAACTGTCTGGCCCGGCTTCGCCCTAAAACTCACGTGGGAAAGGCCCGGCGTGCCGTCGTCGGGGTAGGTGAAGGAGACATCGCAAAACTCAATGCAGCCGTGCTCGTCGGGGGCGATTTCTGAGCTCTCGACACCCGGCCCATCGGTCACGGCGGGTGCGACATCGATGACTTCGCTCACGCGCTCGGCCGCCACCTGGGCGCGCGGCAAGAGCACAAACACCATGTTGAGCAGCACGAAGGCAAGGACCACCTGCATACCGTAGTTGGAGAACACGACCATCTGCGAGAAGAGCGTGAGGCGCGCGCCGGGAGCCGCGGCTTCGATCAGCACGGCGCCGATCCAATAGACCGCAAGCGTAAGGCCCGAGGTAACGAGCGTCATGCCCGGGTTCATAATGGCCATCACGCGGTTGGCGGTGAGGTTGTTGTCCGTGAGTTCCTTGTTCGCGCTTGCGAAACGGTTGCGCTCATAGCTTTCCGCGTTGTAGGCGCGAACGGGGCGGATGCCCGTCAGGTGCTCGCGCAGCAGGCGGTTGAGTACGTCGGTGAGACCCTGAATCTTTTGAAAGCGCGGAATGCAGACGACGACCGTGAGCGACAGCATGAGCACGATGCTCAGCGCGGCAACACCAGTTGCAAGCGTCCATTCCCAGCCATAGCCGACAATCTTGATAACTGCCCAGATGGCCATTACGGGTGCCTTGACGATGACCGAGAGCCCCATCGAAACGAGGCTCTGGATCTGCGTGATGTCATTGGTGCAGCGGTTGACGAGTGAGGCGGCGCCGATGCGATCGACATCGCCTTTTGAGAGCGAAAGCGCCTGATTGAAGACTTTGCCGCGCAGCGTGCGAGCAAGTCCTGTTGCGACGCGCGAGGCAAAGTACACGCAGATTACGTTACAGACGAGCGATCCGCCGGCGCAAAGCATCATGTAGAGGCCCTGTTCGAGGATTTCGCCCATGGTGGAGCCGGGTGTCTCGGCAAGTGATGTGATATTTGCCATGTAATCGGGCAGGGTAAGATCGAGCCACACCTGCGCAATGACAAATACCAATGTGACCAACGCCTGTCGACGTTGGCGCCCGTCAAGGTATTTGAGCATTTTGAGCATAATGGAAATTACCTTTCACTATTAGATAAATAGCTGGATAAAACCCGCCGTTAGGCGGGCGGGTTTAAATCGGTGCCATGGTCTGGGTTGCCGCCAGCGAGGTGGCGAAGACCTGGCGCCGGTTGTTTTATCGGACGAGCGGACGCGCCATTTTTTCGACGAGCCGTGCGAGTTCAATCTGCTCGGCGTCGCTTAGGGGCGAGAGCAACTTGCCAAGGTGCGCCACGGCCGCTTCGAAGTTGTCGTCGCCGTATGCCCTGCCCTCGGGCGTGAGGCGCACAATCACGCCGCGGCCATCGTTGGGATTGGTTTCGCGCACGATATATCCCTTGCGCTCGAGCGTTTTGAGCGCGTTGGCGACGCGTGCGCTCGAGACGCCCAGGGCATCGATGAGCTTTGAAGGGGTCGTTACATTGTCGTGCGAGGCGAGGTAGCCGAGTACGCCCATCTCGCCGCGCGAGGCGTTGAGTGCCTCCGTTCCACCAACGTTGCTGATGGTGCCGAATGCACGGGTTATGATCGCGGCAGGGAGGCTCGCGGCGTCATGGGTTGATTCGACGCTCGACTCGATCTGGGCTTCTGTTGTTGCTGCCATCGGTCCTCCTTTCTGACTAGCTAATACTGTTAGGTATTATGCTCAGGATGAATATCTAACAGTATGAGATATACTGAATCCATAATTTGGCCACGAATGGGGCGATGGGTGTATGCGGCGGGGACGTGGTCTTTCGGTAGATGGCGGGGCGGTGCCGTGTCGCGTGCGCGGGGTCATGCGACAATACCCTGCGTATGACCAAAATCCGCAAATAGGGGAGCGGCGGCAGCCGACCCCTCCGCATGAAAACGGAGTGATCATGGCAGAGTTTATCTACCAGATGTATCAGGCTCGCAAGGCCCATGGCGACAAGGTGATCCTTGACGACGTGACCCTGAGCTTCTACCCCGGTGCCAAGATCGGCGTCGTGGGCCCCAACGGCATGGGCAAGTCGACCCTGCTCAAGATCATGGCCGGCATCGAGGAGGTCTCCAACGGTGATGCCAGGCTCACCCCCGGCTACACCGTGGGCATCCTGCAGCAGGAGCCGCCGCTCGACGACGACAAGACCGTCATCGAGAACGTGCGCATGGCATTTGGCGACATGATCGCCAAGGTCGATCGCTTCAATAAGATCGGCGAGGAGATGTGCGACCCGGATTGCGACATGGACGCCCTTATGGCCGAGATGGGCAAGCTCCAGGACGAGATCGACGCCGCCGACGGCTGGGATATCGATTCCAAGCTCGGCCAGGCCATGGACGCCCTGCAGCTGCCCGATTCCGACATGCCGGTCAACGTGCTTTCCGGCGGCGAGCGCCGCCGCGTGGCCCTGTGCAAGCTGCTGCTCGAGGCTCCCGACCTGCTGCTGCTCGACGAGCCCACGAACCACCTGGACGCCGAGTCGATCCTGTGGCTCGAGCACTTCCTGCACAACTACCAGGGCGCGGTGCTTGCCGTCACGCACGATCGCTACTTCCTGGATAACGTTGCCGAGTGGATCTGCGAAGTCGACCGCGGCCACCTTTATCCCTACAAGGGCAACTACTCCACGTACCTGGAGACCAAAGCCGCCCGCATCGAGGCCCAGGGCAACCGCGACGCCAAGCTCGCCAAGCGCATGGAGGCCGAGCTCGAGTGGGTACGCAGCTCGCCCAAGGCTCGCCAGGCAAAGAACAAGGCCCGTCTGGCACGCTACGAGGAGATGGAGGCCGAGGCCCGCGCAAGCCAGAAGCTCGACTGGACCGACATCCGCATTCCTGTGGGCCCGCGTTTGGGCAACAAGGTGCTCGAGGCCCATCACCTGCACAAGGAGTTCGACGGTCGCGTGCTCATCGATGACCTTTCGTTCACCCTGCCGCGCAACGGCATCGTGGGCGTAATCGGCCCCAACGGTGT
This sequence comes from uncultured Collinsella sp., assembly GCA_900547835.1. Taxonomy (GTDB): domain Bacteria; phylum Actinomycetota; class Coriobacteriia; order Coriobacteriales; family Coriobacteriaceae; genus Collinsella. The sequence goes on along the minus strand of URIJ01000106.1, from coordinate 4,171 downwards.
CGGTAAGACCACGCTGTTCAAGACGATTGTGGGTCTGGAGCCGCTGACTTCGGGCGAGCTCGAGGTGGGCGAGACCGTCAAGATTTCTTACGTTGACCAGAACCGTTCCGGCATCGACCCCGATAAGAACCTATGGGAGGTCGTCTCGGACGGCCTGGACCACATGATGGTCGGCGAGACCGAGGTTCCGAGCCGCGCTTATGTGGCGAGCTTTGGCTTTAAGGGCCAGGACCAGCAGAAGCGCGCTGGCGTACTTTCCGGTGGCGAGCGCAACCGTCTGAACCTGGCGCTCACGCTCAAGCAGGGCGGCAACCTGCTGCTCCTCGACGAGCCTACGAACGACCTCGACGTCGAGACGCTGTCCTCGCTCGAAGCGGCGCTGCTCGAGTTCCCGGGCTGCTCGGTGGTCATTAGCCACGACCGTATGTTCCTGGACCGCGTCGCCACGCACATTCTGGCGTGGGAGGGCACCGACGAGAATCCGGGCAACTGGTATTGGTTCGAGGGCAACTTCGAGGCCTATCAGGCCAACCGCATCGAGCGCCTGGGCGAGGACGCAGCCCAGCCGCATCGTATTCACCGCAAGCTGACGCGCGACTAGTAGCAAGTAGAAAGGCCGCCACCAAGGGCGGCCTTTCTTGTAGCAATTGCACTGCAGCTATGCCCTGGCTGCTGGTTTGATTCATAATCAAAGTCATCTCTTTGGGATTAAAGCCCGTTTTTGCTATGAGTGATTTTCTAATTCCGTTTAAAACGTAAAGACGCATTGGGTTGCAAGGACATAAGCAAATCGAATTGAAATATAACCAGTGCTGTAACGTTACAAAAAAGATTATAGAATAGGAGTACCTTATAAGTCGCTTCTCTAGAAAGAAGAACATATGCTTTCGCGTCGTCGTTTTCTGCAACTTGTCGCGTCTTCAATTGTCGCCTTAGCCGCACGTCCGAAAGAGGTTTTTGCTTCGACGGGCAATATTGATGGTGAGCAGATACAATTTACTTCTGAAATTGCGCAAGAGCTTGCCGATAAATATATAAAGGGACTCCTCGGCTATTCGTATACGCCTTCTGACCCTATTCCTTTTGTAGATGTTGATGGGTCCCCGCTTGGTTACATTGTTCCGGTTGTGACATCCAATAGAGCCGCGGGCTATTTGGTTTTAGATGCTTCAGATGATGAAATACTTACGGGATATCGTTTTGGAGACGGCTTAGTCAGCCCTATGGATCGGGGAGGAGATCTTGGTGTCGAGTCTTATTCTTTCAATAACCCAGTCGTAATGATCAATCCATTCGAATTCGGCGTGCAATCTTTGGACGGTTCAATAACAACAAATTGCGGAAGAACAATCCCGGCTGTTTCCATAGAAGGACGGCCTGTCGTTTTATCGAATAAACCTTCAAGCTGGAACGATGTTGTAATTTACGCAACTCAAATGCAGGATTACACAGTATCTGGATTTCGTTCCATTTCTCAGTTTATGTCATATGATGAAAGCGAGATTAAGAGGCTTACCGCCCACTATGCTTGTATGGTGACAGCTTTTTCGAACGTTGCGGAACTGTATGGCATTGCCAATTTATATAGCGACCCTTCGCAATATATGCAGATATGGAATTACACCAATACCCATGCTCTTTCCGATGAAGAACAGACTGTTCCCGGCGTTGTTTTGGGTGGAACGCCGATATCAACCTGTGCAACGGGGTTTACAAATTACTGCGCAAGCAGAGGAAGTACTCTTATCGCCCGCACTGTCTCCTCTCCGGCTATCGCGAGCATTCAAAATGAGATTAACTCTAATAGACCGAATGTTTTACATGCGAGTTTGTACAACGGATCAGCCCATTCTGTAACAGCGGAGGCTTACGCCACACTTACTGGTAAGAAAACTGGAGAGACAAGGCAGATGATTGGCATAGCGGACGGCTGGAATTCATCTTTATCCTTCCTGAAGTATGATCAGAGCTATTATGCGTGGACTTATGGAACGACTTTTTCGAAGTAGGGCGATTCGTCTAGCTCTGTCTTTGGTGCTGATGGCTTCATTGGTGGGCTGTTCAACAAAGGAAGAGATATCGCGCGGAGGTTCCGGAGAAGTGACTGCGACAGACTCAGGTTCATTAGAAATAGCTGGCGGGCATGCCGATGTGATGTTACAAGGAAAAGGCGTGCTTAGGTCGATTGATGCTGAAGACGCTGTCTGCTCAATAGAGGATTTGAAGACAGGTGAAACTGCATCGTACCGAGTTTCAGATAATGCTGCGAATATGATTGAGTCGATACCGACTGGAGCGCAGGTTTCTTTTAGATACTTTGCTCCGCAACTTGAGGATGAGCTTGCTTCTCTGGTGTCTATATGCACCGATGACAACTAAAAGGCCTGAATTCAAACGGCCTCGGATGGTCAATTGGCTATCCGAGGCCGTTTTTTACTCGACCGGGGCTTCGACCTTGTCGATGGCCCAGGCGGCTCCGAGACCGCCGGTGGTGTTGCGGCGGATGCGCACGGTAACCTCGCGGCGCTCGCCGGCCTGCGTGTAGCGCAGGGGGAAGCTTGCGCGGTTTCGCGCGGCCTCGATGGTACCGCGCTCGCGGGCGATCCAGTAGTACTCGCCGACAATGCCGAGGGTGTCGGCGCCGTAGGGGAGATAGGTTGACAGCTGGTGTAGCAATGGGCCGGGGCAGAAGACCTCGGTTGCGAAATCGACGGGGAAGTCCTCGGGGATGGCGGGCGCTACGGGTGCGGGGGCCGGTGCTGCAGCGGGGGCCTGAGCCGGTGCAGGAACGGGAATTTGGTCGCAAGTAGAGGCGGGCACGGATTCGATGACGGGTATGGGCTCCGGCGTCGCTTCCGGCTTGGTCGCGGAATCTGCGGGCTTCACGGTGACGGGCGCGTCTGCAGCTGCGGTTTCAACCTCAATCTGCGTCGCGTTCTCGTTCTCGACGCTCGACTTTGCCTCGATGGGCGTGGATGCCATGGTGGTGATGCCGGCGTTGGCGTTCTCGGGGTCATAGACGACCGTGAGTGAGATGGCAGGCTGCGGTTCCTCGGGCTCCGATGCCGCCTCGGTAGCGTCCTGTTCTGCGGGCTCTTCGGGCTGATCGTCCTCGGCCTCGTCGCCAAAGACATCGCTGTTTTGGAGCGCAAGCGCCTCAGGTTGGCTAGCGGCTTCTTCGGGTGTCGACTTGGGAGCCTCGTTGAGCTCCGTAGTGGCTTCCTGCTCGGATATGACTTTGGGATCGGTCGTGGCGGCGATTTCGGTTTCGGCTTCTGCCGTTACCTCAATAGCGACTTCGATCTCTGTCTCGGGCTCGGGCTCCGGAGCGACTTCGGCCACGGGCTCGGGCTCGGCGCGCTTAACGTGCTTGGGGCGCACGGCCTTGAGGTCCTTCTCGCCGCGCTTTTTCTTTTTGTAGGACTGCTTGGCTCCCTTGGCTGCCTTGGGCTTGTCCTCGCCCTTGGCAAGGGCGGCATCCCAAGCCTCGTTGGCGATGACGGTGGCATACAGGCGACCGCCCTTAAAGACGGTCAGCTTAATGCAGTCGTCGAGCTCCTCGAGCAGCTCGCGCGTGGACTCGAAGCCCAGGTCATAAGCGGCCATGTCACCAGCAGCGAGCGCCTCCTCGACCTGCGTCATAAACGTTTGCTTGCCGCACCCAATCGCATCACGCAGCAGACGATACAGATAGATGTGGTTGCCCAGCGATAGCGTGGGCTTAACTATTGTCTTGCTCATGGCAAATCTCCTCTTTACACACCAAAGCATCTTACCATCGCGCGGGGCTTGCTACCTCGGCGCCCAAGGCAAACGGGCGCGACCGTTGCCGGTTCGCGCCCGTTATACAGGTCGATTATCTATGAGGGGCAAACGTGCTTAGTTGCCCGATGCCGTGCCTTGGCTCGAGCTGTCAGATGCCGTGCCGGACGCGGTTCCACTCGAGCTGTTCGAGTTGCTGGTGTTGCTGCTGTCTGCTGAGCCCGTTCCCGACGTGGTGTCGCTCGTCTGGTCGCCCGTGCTCGGCTGCGAACCGCCAGTCGTTTGGCTTGAGTCGGTCGTGCCGGACGGCGTGCTGCTGTTGGCCGTAGAGGAATCGGTGCCCTGCGATTGGTTTTGGGTGTTCGAGGACGAATTGGCAGAGGTAGAACTGTCTTGCGTATCGTCCGTC
>URIJ01000105.1 GCA_900547835.1 uncultured Collinsella sp. | reverse complement strand
TCGGCGGCATGACCAGAAGGTCAATGCCGCCTCGTTTCAAGGCACCTTGCTCGCTCTGGCGGGTTTTCGCTCATATGACCCAATCCGCTGTCAAGAGCCACAATGGCCCCGCCGACCGCTTGCAATCGGTCGGCGGGGCCTGCCGTTGAACCCGTCCCGGTCCGCCCCCGGCATGTCGTCGACGCCTTCGGCTCAGTCTCATATCCGCGGATACCGCTCCGGCGGCCCGCAATCCTCTCCTTCGGCGGGGCTCCCCAAGTCTGACTACGCGCATGCGGCCGCTGCCGCGCGCCCAGCGAAAGCGGGGGTATCCCCGAAGGCTGCCCGGCTCGCCGGGACGGGGGCTATGTCTATTCGGTTGCCTCCCGGCACATCGCGCCGAGGGCCCACAGCCACCTCACGAGCTCGGCGGCGGTGGCGGCGTTCGCCTTCGCCTGGGGCATGCCCCTCGCGATCATCTCCTCGCGGCGCCGGAGCAGGCGCTCGGACCCCTTCCTCCCGTGCATCCTTATCTCGAGCGGGACTCCGGAGCCCTTGGGCATCAGCTTCGGCTGGTGGCCGGCCTGGGCGTAGCACCAGGACCCCTCGACCGCCAGCTTCCTGACGAGCGCGTTGCCGGCCCCGCTGATCCCGCCGAGGCGCACGGAGTCCGCGCTCGACCTCTGCTTCGGGGCGAGGCCGAAGTAGGCCGTCACCTGCCTGCCGGAGCGGAACCTCGAGAAGTCGCCGACCTCGGACGCGAAGGCGGCGGCGAGCGCGAACCCGCACCCCTTGATCGACTGGAGCGCCTCGACCTCGGCCGAGAGGGGGCCCGCCGCGACGGCGGCCCTGTATTCGGCGAGGAGGGCCTCCCTCGTCTCGTCGGCCGCCTCGACCTCGTTCCTCAGCGCCGCAAGCGCCCGGATGCCGCCGTCGTCGGCGGGCCGGACCTTGTCGAGCCACCTGAGGAAGTCGTACGTCCAGTACCTCCGGGGGTTTCCGGCCGGCGTCGTGCCGCCGTAGGCGTAGCCACGGCGGGCCAGGAACGCCAGGAGCCGCTGCTTCGCCGCCGCGAGCCTCGCGGTCGCCGCGTCGTGGGCCCCGGCGAGGTCCCTGAGCCCCTCGATCTCGGGGGACGGCACCCATACCGGGGAGATATCGTGCGACAGTATCGCCTTGGCCATCCTGGCCGCGTCGTTGCGGTCGTTCTTGGACGAGAGGTCTGCCGCCGACCTCGGGACCCTGGAGACGGCCGCGACGACGCAGTCGACGCCGAGCGCGGAGAGCTCCCTCTGCGGGGCGAAGCCGAGGTAGCCGCTCTCGTAGGCGGCGAGCGACGGGCCGGGGAAGCCCGACATCCACTCCGCGACCTCGCCCCACGGGTTGCCGCGGAACCTCCTCGTCACGGCCTCGCCCGTCTCCGCGTCGAGCGCGCAGACGGTGGTGGACCTGAGGTGTACGTCCATTCCGAAGGCGGTAGAATATCTAGGCACGGGAGCCTCCCAACCTCGTTGCGGCGCGGCTGCGCCTCTGGCACTTCAACAACATTGTCGCAGCCCCGACCCGCGGTCACGAGCGGGGGCTCCTGTCGTTTCCGTGCCCCTGGATTGGGTCATAGTGTCTGACTTCGCCAAAACATCGGCGTTGCCCGACCAGTCGTTTTGGCACTTAGGGACGTTCCTTATGTGCCGGCACTTGGGGACACTCCTTGGGCTAATTGCCGGGATAGTCGTTGGGGACGTTCTTGTTTGACTAGTCATTTAAGAACGTCCCCAACGACTACCTCGTTTTCGTAACCTTTTCGCAACAATGCGCTCTTCGCGACCGTAGCGCCCGCTCACAACGTCCCCTGCGCTACACTTAGTCGCACTGTGGCGCTGCTGCGCCGTGCCCGAACCAAGGGAGACCCTCATGAAGAACACTCAGCTGCTGCTGATCAACGATATGTGCGGCTACGGCAAGGTCGCGCTCTCCGCCATGCTGCCGGTGCTGTCGCACATGGGCTATCGCATCCACAACCTGCCGACGGCGCTGGTGTCCGATACGCTCAACTATCCCAAGTTCTACATCCATGACACCACCGAGTACGTGCGCCAGAGCCTCGCTATCTGGGAGGAGCTCGGGTTTGAGTTCGACGCCATCTCGACCGGCTTTATCGTGACCGAGGAAGAGACGCGCATCATCTCGGACTTTTGCCACCGCCGCGGGCAAAAGGGCACCAAGGTGTTCGTCGACCCCATCATGGGCGACAACGGCAAGCTCTATGCGGGCGTGCCCGAGTCCACGATCGGTCTCATGAGGCACCTGCTCGAGTGCGCCGATTACGCGGTGCCCAACTACACCGAGGCCTGTCTGCTCACCGATACGCCTATTGCAGAGCAGATCACGCCCGATGAGGCCCGCGCCCTTGTGGACGCCGTGCGCGAGCTGGGTGCCAAATCGGTGGTCATTACGAGCGCCGTGGTCAATGGCACGAACGCGGTTATCGGTTACGACTATGTGGCGGGGGAGTACTTCACGATTCCCTTTGACCTGATTCCGGTCTATTTCCCGGGCACGGGCGACACGTTCTCGGCGGTGCTCGTCGGCCGCGTTATGGCAGGCTGGAGTCTGCAGCGCGCGACGTCCGATGCCATGCGTGTGGTGGCTGAGCTTATCGAGCGCAATGCCGACCAAGAGGACAAGTCGGCTGGCCTTCCCATCGAGGCCTGCCTGGATGTGATTGACCATGAGTAATGCTGGCGAGGACGGCGTCAAGCCTGCGGGCGAGAACAGGCTGCTCGGCGCGCCGCGTGGCAAGCGGCCGCGTATCCGCGTGAGCTGCGTGGACCAGCTGGGTGCGTGTCGCTGCCACCATGGTCACAAGCCGGGCGACGTTTTTGACTTCGACCGAGACCGCGGTAAGATGTGCGCCATGGCCTGTCACGTGGGCTTTCCCTATATCGATATCCTGCGCTACGGCGGAACCGTGCCTGGAAACGAGCCCGGTACGGCAAAGTTCTGCTGCCCCGAGGTCGACACCCTCAACGTCTGGCTCGCCGAGATCGTCGACGAATAGGTGAGCGTGGATTTTCTCCCGTTTAGAGCGCACTTGAATGCTCAAAGTGGGAGAAAATCCACGCTCATTTTTCATGCGGGAGATTATCCACGCTCGTTTCGCGCCGAAGGCGTGGCCTGCGACCTCGCTTTCCTACAGCTGCTCGAGCATAGCGGCGCAACCGGCGAGCACGTCGCGGTAGGTGGCATCGAAATTGCCGGTGTACCAGGGATCGGCCACGTCGCCGGGGCGCCCGGTCCAATCGAGCAAGCGCGTAATCTTGCCGTCGGGGTCGTCGCCAAAGATGCGACGCAGGCCACGCGCGTTCTCAGCATCCATATAGACAATGTGGTCCCAGTTGCCATACTCCGCGCGACGCACCTGACGTGCGCGATGTGCGACGATGGGAATTCCGGCCTCGCGTAGCTTGGCAACGGTACCGTGGTGCGGCGGGTTGCCGATCTCCTCAGTTGAGGTCGCTGCGGAATCGATGACAAACTCCGCCTCGCGCCCAGCGCGGCGCACGAGCTCGGTAAACACCGACTCAGCCATCGTCGAGCGGCAGATGTTCCCATGGCAGATAAACAGTACGCGTTGCATAGGACGATACCTTTCATATAAGAAGGCTGCTAAAGAGTCGAAGCCGGGCGCATGCCAAATTTTATTTCTTGGCCAGTTTGAAGTAACGCTCAAATATCAATTCGAAAACGTAATAGAACATCAATCGACTGTCGAGGTCCATGCTGCCCAAGCGGATTTCTTTTTGCACGGTGTAGATAGGGTAGTCGGCTAGTTTCGAGAGAGAATTTCGAGAAAAGCCGGTGAGCGTGACAACCTTGCATCCGCGCGTTTTGGCTATCGATGTGGCGTCAATAGACACCTGCGTCTCGCCGCTTACGGAAACGCTGAAGACCAGGTCGTTTTTGCCGAGGAGTTCTGCGTAATGCCTCATAACATGGCGTTCACTGAGCGTATCGGTGTTCTTGCCCATTATTTTGAGCTTTTCAGCCATCTCGAGGCACGGGTATTTCGAAAAGCCCGAGCAGAAGAACACGATATGCGAGGCGTCCTGGATAAGGCTTACAACCGAGTCGATGACCCGGTCGTTAAGCAGGTCTTTGGTTTGTATGAGCTGGGCGTCGAGCGGAAGTGTCTCGATAGTGAATCGATTGCGGTCGAGCGAGGCGGAATACGATTGTTTGAGCTCTGTAAATCCCGAGAAGCCAAGCTTATGGGCGAGCCTGACGATTGTATTGGGAGCGACAAAGAACCGTTCAGCAACGCTCTTAAGCGTGACATCGTCAATATCATCACGCAGCTCGATGATGTAGCGCATGATCTCGCTTTCGAGATCGTTGAGCTTGCTCTCGCCAGCTCGCACATGATCATAAAAAGATTCTTGATCTTTCATAAGATGTTTCAGCCCCTCGCACCTCGTCGTATATATGGTACCGCTTTGTGTTGCCAGGTGAGAAATCGGTAATCGGTCAAGATTGCCTATTGCCTATGAACTGGGCAAACGTGCGTGTCTGCCTACACATATCTGTGTTGTGAGCGAAATCATGTGTCCCCGTTTCGCATTGGCCCACACGGAGACTCTCAGATGACCTCATGTCGCAAAATAGCAATCGAAACGAAGCAAGCCGAGGACAACCGCGGAGCCCAAGGTCTTCGAGAACACCGATCAGCCAACCCTGGAGGGACGGAACATGAAGGATAAGCTCAATATTGTGATCGTTGGCGGCGGCTCCACGTGGTGCCCCGGCATTCTTAAAGCCCTGACCAAGCACATGGACATTCTGCCGCTGAACCGCGTGATGCTCTACGACATCGATGCCGAGCGCCAGCGTCCGATTGGCGAGTTTGGCAAGATCCTCTTCGCCGAGGAGGAGCCCGGTGTGGAGTTTGGTTACACCACCGATAAGGACGAGGCATACACCGACGTCGACTTTGTGCTCTGCCAGATTCGTACCGGCGGCTATGAGATGCGCAGCAAGGACGAGAAGATTCCGCTGCATATGGGAATCATCGGCCAGGAAACGGTGGGCCCCGGCGGCATGGCTTACGGTATGCGCTCCATGCATGACATGGTTGAGATCGTCAACGACGTTCGCGCTCATAGCCCGGAGGCGTGGATTATCAACTACACCAACCCGGCTGCTATTGTGGCATATGGTCTCGAGCGCGTCCTGCCCGATGAGCATCGCGTCCTCAACATCTGCGATCAGCCCGTCAACCTCATGCGCTCTTACGGTCGCCTGCTCGGTCGCGATATGAGCAAGACGGAGCCCGTGTACTTTGGCCTCAATCACTTCGGTTGGTTCAAGCACATCTACGATGAAGAGGGTCATGACCTCGTCCCGCAGATTAAGGAGTACACGGAGAAGAACGGCTTCCTTCCTGCCGATGCCGAGCAGCGTGACCAGTCCTGGCTTGATACCTACGCCATGGTCAAGGACATGCTCGAGGACTTCCCCGACTATCTGCCTAACACTTATCTGCAGTACTATCTGTATCCCGAGTACAAGGTCGCTCACCTCGACCCCGACTACACTCGCTCCGACGAGGTTATCAACGGTCGTGAGAAGCGCGTGTTCGCCGAGTGCGAGCGTGTTGCCAAAGTCGGCACCGCAAAGAACTCCTCGGTTGTGCAGAACGATGCTCATGGCGATATGATCGTGGAAATCACCTCGGCCATTTATCGCAACACCAACAAGACCTTCATTGTCATCGTGCCCAACAACGGCATTATCGAGGGTATGCCCGATGACGCCATGGTCGAGGTCGCGGCAAGCGTGGGCGCCAATGGTCCGCAGCCCTATGCTGTTGGCAAGATTGGCACTTTCTATCGCGGTCTTATGGAGAACCAGTACGCCTATGAGCGCCTGACTGTTGAGGCTTGGATGGAAGGGTCCTACGAGAAGGCCCTGCAGGCACTCACGCTTAATCGTCTGGTCGGTGACGCAAAGAAGGCTCGCAAAGTGCTCGACAAGCTCATCGAGGCCAATAAGGATTACTGGCCGGAGCTTAAGTAGCTAGTTCCATAGCGCTTGATAACTGTTATGGGGCGTGTGGGCTGTAGAGCTGCGCGCCCCGTTTCTTTAAGAGGGGTATCCCATGAACAAAGATGAGCTGCTGGCAAAGTTCCAGCGCTTGGGCAAAGTCCTCATGACGCCTGTCTTGATCCTGCCAATCGCCGGCATCCTTCAGGGCTTTGGCAATGCCTTTACCAGTCCCACCCTTACGGCAGCTGTTCCCTGGCTTGCTGCTCCGGGCTTTGCGATTTTCTTTTCGATTCTTAAGGCTGCAGCCGGCATCGTTATGAGCAACATCCCGGTTATCTTCTCGATTTGTCTCGCCTATGGCTTCGCCAAGTCCGAGAAGGCCACCGCGGCGCTTTGTGGCTTTTTGGGCTACATGTGCATGAACTCCGTGATGGGCACGTTCCTCACGGCGACTGGCGTCATCGATCCCGCGAATCTTACGACGGGCCAGAGCACGATTCTCGGTATCACCACGCTCGACACGGGCGTTATCGGCGGTCTTCTGGTGGGTGCAATCGTCGCATGGTTGCATAACCGTTACTACAAGATTGAGCTGCCTGCCGTGTTCTCCATCTTCAACGGCACGCGCTTTATTCCGGCGGTGACGCTGCTCCCATGCAGCATCCTCGCATTGGTCATGTCCTTTGTTTTCCCGTTTATTCAGAACGCTCTCGGTGCGCTGTCCGAGTTCATCAAGACTACGGGTGCCTTTGGTGCATTTGTCTACGGCGCCGGCGAACGCATGCTCCTGCCTTTTGGCCTGCATCACTTTGTCTATTTGCCGTTCTTCTTCACGTCGCTCGGTGGCGTCGAGACCATCGACGGCCAGACTGTTCAGGGCGCTATCAATATCTACAATGCGATCCTGGGCTCAGCCAACACGCCGTTTAACATTGAGGTCAGCCGTTTTGTCATGAACGGCAAGGTTATCTTCGCCATGTTCGGCCTGCCCGGCGCTGCACTCGCCTTCTACAAGACGGCACTTCCCAAGAACAAGAAGAAGACCGCAGCGCTCATGATTGCCATTGTGGTGCCCTGCATCCTTTCCGGCATCACCGAGCCGCTCGAGTATTCCTTCCTGTTCATCGCGCCCATCCTTTACGTGTTCCACGCTCTCATGGCTGGTCTTGCCTATGCGCTGACCTATATCCTGCAGTTCAACGTGGCTGGCTCCGCGTCCTTCGGTGGCCCGCTCTTGTCGTTGATCTTTAACGGCATTATGGGTGCAGCCAAGGGCTCCAACTGGCAGGTTATCCTGTTCCTCGGCCCCATCTACTTCGTGGTGTACTACTTCGTCTTCAAGTTCATCATTCTTAAGAAGGACCTTAAGACCCCTGGCCGCGAGGAAGAGTCCGACGATGAGGCCGAAAAGGCTCCCAAGACCGT
>URIJ01000104.1 GCA_900547835.1 uncultured Collinsella sp. | reverse complement strand
CCAACACGATGGCGCCGGCGGTGCTGTACGCGATGCCGAGCGAAAGCACGAGCACCAGCGCGGCAACCAGCACGTTGCGGTTGTTCTGGAAATCGACCTGGTTCTCGATGAGGTTGCGGACGCCCACAGCGCTGATCATGCCGTAGAGCACGAGCGACACACCGCCGATAACGCATGCCGGCATGGCGGCGATGACCGCGGCGAACTTGGGGCAGAACGAAAGCACGATGGCGCAACACGCGGCAATTCGAATTACGCGCGGGTCGAACACGCGCGTCAGGGCGAGCACGCCGGTGTTCTCGCCATACGTAGTGTTGGCCGGAGCGCCAAAGAGCGAAGCCAGAATCGTGGCAAGGCCGTCGCCGAGCAGCGTGCGATGCAGACCGGGATCGGCAATGTAGTTGCGCTCGCAAGTCGAACCGATAGCAGAGATATCGCCGATATGCTCGATCATGGTCGCGAAGGCCAGCGGCATGATGGTGATGATGGCCGTCGTGGCAAGACCGTTATCGAACTGCGGCCCAAAGAGTGCAAACACGGTGTTGTCCCACACGATGGGCAGACCGACCCACGGAGCGGCGGCAACGCCCGAGAAATCAACCTCGCCGAGCGCAGCCGCAACGGCATAGCTCACCACAACGCCCAGCAAAATCGGCACGATCTTGACCATGCCACGGCCCCAGATGTTGCAGATGACGATAACGGCAACGCCAATGACAGCCACAAGCCAGTTGGTCTGGCAGTTAGCAATAGCGGAGCTCGCCAGGATCAGACCGATCGAAATGACGATGGGGCCAGTCACCACCGGCGGGAAGAAACGCATGACACGCTTGGCGCCAAAGGCGCGGAAGAGCGCCGCAAGCACCGGATAAAGCAGGCCGGCGCAAGCAACGCCCAGACAAGCGTAGGGCAAAAGCTCGGTCTCGCCGTTGGGCGCGATTGCGGCATAACCGGCAATAAAGGCAAACGATGAGCCCAAAAATGCCGGCACCTTACCGCGCGACAGGAAGTGGAACAGCAGCGTGCCCAAGCCGGCAAACAAAAGCGTTGCCGAAACCGAGAGACCGGTGAGCACGGGCACCAGCACGGTGGCGCCAAACATGGCAAACAGGTGCTGCAGACCGAGCAAAAACATGCGCGGGCGGCCGAGCGACGATGCGTCGTAGATGGCATCGCTGGCGGCGGGCGTCGAGGACTGGGACATGAGAGTCCTTTCAAAATGGAAGGGCGCTCGAGCATAGCGGATTACCTGCCCGAACGATACGATCCGAACCATTGTACGCGATGCGCCATGTCTCGCACGCGCCGTCACCTGCGAACGTTACCGCTATTTCCAAACGCGCTCGGCAATACGCTTGACCAGCGCGATCTTTGCCCATTGCTCGTCCTCGGTCAGCTTGTTGCCAATCTCGCAGCTGGCAAAGCCGCACTGCGGAGACAGATACAGGTTCTCGAGCGGAACATACTTTGCAGCCTCGTGAATACGCTCGACGATGGCATCCTCGTCCTCAAGCTCAGCGGCCTTGGTGGTCACCAGGCCCAACACGACCTTCTTGCCAGGGGCAACGTACCTCAACGGCTCAAAACCGCCGGCGCGCGGCGTATCGAACTCCAGGTAAAATGCGTCAACATCCTCGTTTGCGAACAGGTATGGCGCGATGGGGTCATAGCCACCCTCGAAGGCATAGGTAGAGTGGTAGTTACCGCGGCACACATGCGTGTTAATGACCAGGTCGTCGGGCTTGCCCTCGATAGCGGCGTTGTTGAGCGCCACGCCCAGCTCACTCACCTTTTGCAGATCAACCGGGCTCATGCCGGTCTTGGACACAAAGTCGGTATCGCAATAGATGCCCCAGGTGCAGTCATCAAACTGGATGTTGCGGCAGCCTGCAGCGTACAGGTCGGCGATCACCGTACGATAAGCGGCTGCGATGGCGTCGGCAAGTTCCTCATCGGTCTTATAGACAGCGCGCAGGCTCTCCTGCTGGCCATCGCAGCGGTCGAGCGTGACCTCAGAGAACGTCTGGATAGGCGCCGGGATGGTCTGGCGTGCAACGTGGTCCTCGCCCTCAAGTGCCTTGACAAACTTAAAGTGCTCGACGAAGGGGTGGTTCTCGCCGCTGATGGAGCCAGTCACCACGGCGGTATCGGCCGTGGTCTCCTCGTCGTGGAACATATATCCCGTACGCGAGGTGCGACGCTCGACGCCGTTCAGCCCCCACATAAAATCGAGGTGCCAGTAGCTGCGGCGAAACTCGCCATCGGTGATGACCTGCAGGCCGGCGGCCTTCTGCTTTGCCACCAAATCGCGAATAGCATCGTCCTCGACGGCCTTAAGGCCGGAAGCGTCAAGTTTACCCGCGACATAGGCGGCACGGGCATCCTTTACAGCCTGCGGACGAAGAAAGCTGCCGACGATATCGGCGCGAAACGGCGCGTTCGGTTGAATCGAAGTGCTCATAGATATCTCCCTTTGCATTGGTTGCTTTACTGGGACAGAGTATGAGCGCTCATATGGCCATCGTAAAATATACGTTTATAACAGTTTGATATAGATGCTTCCTATATCAGTCTGGACTGTCATAAAGAGACTTGAACCGTGCGGAGCACAGCAGCCTAGATATGCTGACGAATCGCGTCGATATAGGCCCGACCGTAGCGCGTGAGCGTCGTGTTCTTGCGTGTGATGATGCCAATCTCCATGTACTCGTCCACGTCGAGCGGAATCGAGATAATGCCGGGGCCGTTGAGCTCGTGGCTGATCACGCCCGAGCATACCGTGTAGCCGTTGAGGCCCATGGCCAAATTGAACAACGTCGCACGGTCGCGCACGCGGATATTTTTGCGACGCTCGAACGTCGAGGTCAGCTCCTCGGAATAGTAAAACGAGTTGTAGCTGCCCTGCTCGTAGGACAGGAACGGGTAGTCTTCCAGATCCTCGAGCGTCACGCTGGAGCGGCCCGCCAGCGGATGGTCGGCGCAGACGAAGACATGCGGCGTGGCGCAGAAGAGCCCTTCGAACACGAGCTCGTTGGCCACCAGCATGCGCTCGATGACCTCGCGATTGTGCTCCGACAGATACAGGATGCCCAGCTCGCTTTTCATATGCGCGACATCCTCGATAATCTCGTGGGTCTGCTCCTCGCGCAGGGTAAAGTCGTAGCGCGCGGCATCGAACTCGCGGATCACGTCGACAAACGCGTTGACGGCAAAGGAATAGTGCTGACAGCTTACGCTAAAATGCGGCACCTGTTCGGATGCTCCTTTGTACTTGTCCTCGAGCAGGTCGGCCTGGTCGAGCACCTGGCGCGCGTAACCCAAGAAGGTCTCGCCCTCCTCGGACACAATGACACCCTTGTTGGTGCGCTCAAAGATATGCACACCCATCTCGTTTTCGAGATCGCGAATCGATGCGGTGATCGAAGGCTGCGACACAAAGAGCCGGCGCGAGGCCTCGGTGATGCTGCCGCATTCGGCAACTTTGACGACATATCTGAGCTGCTGAAGCTTCATGGCTTTCTCCCTAGACGTTCGTGACGTCGAAACCCGTCGCGTCCATCTGACGCATAAACGACGGCATCTCCCCCGTCGCGGCGCAGGCGGCAATCTGATGCAGAGCCCCGGCAACCGCATCATCTGCCGCAGCGCCAATATGCCAGCGTGCGGCAGCCGTGACGGCCTCGTTGGCATTGGCGACTGCAACGGAGTTAGGAACGGCATCGATCATGGGCAAATCGTTATCAGAATCGCCGAATACGGCCACCTCGTCGGGCGTCAGGCCCAAAGCGCGCGCCAGCTCCAGCGCAGCGCAGCCCTTGTCCCAGCCGGTCGGAAGAACGTCGAACAGGCGCACGCGGTTGTTGGGAAACACGAGTGAGAGCTCCGGCACCTCAGCGGCAACACGCTCGCGCAGCTCGGCGAGCTCCTCGCGCGAACGGGCACTCCAGATATTCGCCTTGTATACCGGGGCATCGTCAACGACAGGACGACAGGGAGCCTCTTCGCCCTTGAGCCACGCGTTGCCGCCTGACTTCATGGCGCGACGCACACGCTCGGGATCGCTTGTCACGCAATAGGCATCGTTATTCCAAAAGTCATCACCCAGACGGTAGACCTTCAAATACGTATCGTCGGTCTCCTGTTCAAAATAATCGGCTAAGCGCATAAGGACATCGTTATCGATTGCGCGCGAAGCGACTACTTCGCCATCGACAAACATCACCTGGCCGTTGCAAAACGCACCGGTCGAGAAGCACTCGGAGCGATTGCGGAACATCCAGCCCATCGCGGACGGCTGACGACCCGAAACCGGCCCAAAGTGCAAACCCGCCGCCTGCATGGCATGAATACCCTCAATGGCGTAGTCGCTGGCGCCGTCATGCCCGGCTGGAATCAGTGTATCGTCCATATCGGTCAGCACAAGTTTAATCATAAGGCCCCCTCGGTCATTCTTAATCCCGTCTATTGTACCGACCTGCCAAAAAGAGACAGGTTTATATTGGCAGGTTTTATCTGGGAAAACGCAAAGCCCCAGTTGTTACCTGCCAAAATAAACCTGTCCCTTTTTGGCAGGTGCGCTAGTATAGGGAACAACAGATTCGATGCGGGAGTGCCGGCGGTGCAAACCACAAGGCTGAGAGGGCATGGGGCCCAATCCTTTGAACCTGTCAGTTAATGCTGGCGTAGGGAGCATGCCGCCTTTACAGGGGCGCTGTCTATGCACAGCGCCCCTTTTCTATGCCAAGGAGGCATGTGCAGTGATTGATTCGGAACAGCTTAAGCAACATATGGTCAAGGCCGTGGAGGAGATTCGCGCCACCAATCCAATGGCCGGCTCCATCACCAACACGGTGACGATCGACTTTGTCGCCAACGCTCAGCTCGCCGTGGGCGGATCGGCCGCCATGGTCTATCTGCCCGACGAGGGCGAGGCACTCGTTGCCGGCGGCGGCGCCATCTATCTCAATATGGGCACGCTCTTCCCCATCTACGAACAGACGATTCCCCGCGCGGCCAAGGCGGCACACGACGCCGGCAAGCCCTGGGTGCTCGATCCGGTGGGTCTGGGCATCGGTAGCCTGCGCACCCAGTTGGTAAACGAGCTTAAGCAGTACAAGCCCGCCATCGTGCGCGGCAACGCCTCCGAGATCATCGCGCTCGCCGGCCTGTGGGGTCTTGAGGGTGAGGCGGCCGATCTGAGCCGCGTGCGCGGTGTCGATACCACCGACACGGTCGACGCTGCCCGCGATGCCGCCGTGGCGCTCGCCCGCTACACCGGCGGCGCCGTTGTGGTCTCGGGCGAAGTCGACCTGATTACCGACGGCATGACCGTGGCCAAGTCCCACGGCGGCAGCCCGCTCATGTCCAAGATCACCGGTTGCGGCTGCTCGCAAGGCGGCGTGCTGGCTGTGTACGCCTGCGCTGCCGACCCGTTTACGGCCGCCGTCTGCGGCACCGCCGTCTACAACGTTGCCGGCTCGCGTGCCGCCGCTGTCGCCGACGCCCCGGCAAGCTTTAAGGTCGCCTTTATCGACGAGCTCTACCGCGCGACCGCCCAAGACATCGCCGATAACCAACTCGAGCTCGAGGAGGCATAAACCATGTCCGAGCCCGCAACCAATACCGGCATGAACACACTCGTCGCCGTGGCCATCGCCCCATGCGGCACCGGCGATGAGCTGTCCGCCGAGGTCGCCGAGGTCGTGCGCGTCATTCGCGAGAGCGGCCTTCCCAACCGCACCACCTCGATGTTCACCGAGATCGAGGGCGACTGGGACGAGGTCATGCAGGTCGTGCGCGACGCAACCTTTGTGTTGGCGAGCAAGGGCATCCGCACCGAAGTCGTGCTCAAAGCCGATATTCGACCCGGATTTACCGACACCATGACCGGCAAGCTCGAGCGCATGGAAGCACAAATCAAAAAGCAGGAGGAAGCACGATGAGCATCCGCGACAACCTTGATATCTCGGCCTATCTGGTACTCGGCCCCGAAAACACGCTGGGGCGTCCCGTGGGCGATGTGGTGGCCCAGGCGCTCGACGCAGGCTTTACCTGCATCCAGGTGCGCTCCAAGGTGGCAAGCGCCCGCGAGATCATCGCACTGACCGGAGACGCCGCGCAGGCAATCGCACAGGCCGGCAAGACCGGTCAGGTCGCCTTGCTGATCGACGACCGCCTGGACTGCGTACTCGCCGCGCGCGAGCAGGGCATTGCTGTCGACGGCGTGCACGTCGGCCAGAGCGATATTCCCGTCGAGGTCTGCCGCAAACTTTTGGGCCCCGATGCCATCGTGGGCCTTTCGGCCCGTTGCGAGGAGATGCTCGAGTACGTCAAGACCGCCGACATGAGCCTAGTCGACTACCTGGGCATCGGCCCACTCCACGAGACCGAGACCAAGCGCGACTGCGGACGCGCGGCCGACGGCTCTATCATCACCAAGAGCTTTGAGGACCTGGCCGCCCTCCACGCGGCAAGCCCCGTGCCCATCGTGGTGGGCGGCGGCGTCAAGACGGCCGACCTGCCACAGCTCAAGGCCACCGGCGTCGACGGCTTTTTCGTGGTGAGCGCCGTCTGCAGCGCCGATGACCCCTACGCCGCGGCCAAGGAGCTCGTCGACACCTGGCAGCAGGCGTAAGTCTAGGCCGAGCAGCTGATTCGCAGCCTCATATCTTCAGCAATGGAAAGCGCATCCCAGTTTGAGCCTCCATTCCGGGATGCGCTTTCCGCCGAGATGGCGGCAGCAGCCTCTACCCTGCCAGATATGCCTCCAGTGCCGGCAAGGTCGCCTCCGCATCGCGGCGACCAATCTGGTAGATGCGCTCAAGTTCATCGGGCTCGCGACACAGCGACGGCACCTTCACCGATTCGCTCGGACGCACCACAAAGATCTCGCCGGCAGCCTCGCGACGTGCCAGGTCATCGAGCGTGGCATTGTAGACCTCATGCCGGTGCTCAAGCGCTGCGACAAACTCCGGATAGTGACGGAACACGCGACGCAGCATGGGCATCACGCTGTTGGGCTGCTTCACAAAGCCCGCCGGCTGCGTGAGTACCACGATATTGCGGTCATACCCCTGCGCAAACAGCCACGCGCTGGGAATAGAATCAGCCACGCCACCATCCAGATACTTATGCCCGTCAATAGCAACGGGACGCGTCGCCACGGGAATTGCCGACGACGCCCGAATCCACTCGATATCGCGCTCGTCGCCATACGGCAGATCGTGATAGACGGCCTTGCCCGTCTCGATATCGGTACACACGCACGTAAATCGCATGGGACAGGTGCGATACGCCTCCAAGTCGATAGGATCGCGCTCGATAGGCACCTCGTGATAAGCAAAGTCGGCATTGTACATATCGCCGGTTCGCAGCCAGCTGGTCACGCTCGCATAGCGCTTGTCGGCGCAATAGGCCTTGTTATAGCGAATGGCGCGGCCGATCTGGCGCGATTTAAAGTTGTA
>URIJ01000103.1 GCA_900547835.1 uncultured Collinsella sp. | reverse complement strand
AGACCCCTATAGGAGAAGCAGAACATTGTCTGTCCAACTATAGGGGTTCACTGCAAAACTTGGACGACTTAAATAAAGACTACGCCACTCGGGACTGGCTCCGGAACTCCTCCGGGGTCAGTCCCTTCAGCTTAACCTGGCGCCTCCGCGTGTTCCAATGGACGACGTATGCGTCGAGGTCCGCCTTGAAGGACTCGAAGTCGGGCCATGCCCTTCCTCGGAAGAACTCGTCTTTCAAGTGGCCGAACACCTGCTCGGTGGCGCCGTTGTCGAGGCAGTTTCCCTTGCGCGACATGCTCTGGGTTATCTCCGCCTTCTTCAGGCGGCGCGTCCACTTCTTGTGCTGGTACTGCCAGCCCATGTCTGAGTGCAGCACGGGCTTCGCGCCCTCCGGCATCCTCTCCAGCAGCCGGTCGAGCAGGAGCTCCTGCTGCTCCATGTCGGGGCTGGTAGAGGTCGACCAGGCCACGATCTCCTTGCTGCCGAAGTCGTACACCGGCGCGAAGTACGCCTTGCCCCAGGGCTGCTTGAACTCCGTGACGTCGGTGCCCATCTTCTGCCACGGCGCGTCGGCGGAGAAGTCGCGCCCGATGACGTTCTCGAAGGTCTCGCCCACGATGCCCTTGTACGAATTGTACTTATGGTAGTCGGTCTCGCGGCGGATGCCGCAACGGATCCCCATCTCTCGCATCATCTTGAGCACGGTCTTGTCGGCGATGCGCGCGCCCAGCTCGGCGCGCAGGCACATGGCCACCTGCCTGTGGCCGCAGCCGTTGGCGGTGCGCGAGAAGACCTCCGCGACCGCCCCGCGCAGCTCGGGCCTGGTCGGCCTGGCCGGGTGCGCCAGCGCGTAGTAGTAGCTAGACCTGGCGAGGCCGGCGCACTCGAGCAGGTCCGAGAGGGGATGCTGCCCTGAAAGCCCGTTCACGACGACCGCCTTATCGCGGTTCGAGAGCGCTTCTCCGCCTTCAGGGCTATCGATTTTTTTAAGTAGGCGTTCTCCGCTTCCAGCTTCCGGATCCGCCGCTCGAGCTCCTGTTCTCGTGTCGTCTTCTTGGGCGGGGAGGACGTCCCCTTGTGCCTGCCTTTGGGCTTTGGCCTGAGCGCATCCGGCCCGCCCTCCCGATACGCCCTTAGCCAGGTTTTGAGAGAGGTGGTGGAGGTTATCCCGAACCTCGCCATGGCCGCGGGCTGGGTCATCCCCTCGTCCACGACCGCCCTGACCGCGGCCAGCTTGGTCTCGAACGAATATGTCGCGTGTTTCCCGCCCGTCATGGCTAGCACCTCGATACCAACGGATCTGTAGACTGCCAACCATTCTCTCACGGTTCCCAAGGACATGCCCAGCAGGGATGCGATTTTGTCGCGGCCGCATCCCTGCTCGTACAGCTCGACAGCGCGTAGCCTCATCGAGACGTCGTAACGAGCGTTTCCAGACATAAAGGGGCCTCCTATTTCCCATGTCCAAGAAATAGGAGGCGGTTCATGTCCAAGAAATAGGAGGCGGTTCAGCATGAGAAATAGGAGGCAGTTCATTCATCCTCAGAGCGCTCCTTATCTTTTGTTTGAGGAGTGGCCATCGCTTGATGCTATTCCTATTCGATTCGTAGTCTTTTGCGATAGGCGCGTGGCGTCGTGCCGTAGGCACGCTTGAACGCGTCAGTGAACGCTCCCTGGTTGCGGTAGCCCGCGCTTTTGGCGATTTCGCTGATTTTGCGGTTTTCATCAAGGAGAAGGCGTCGTCCGTGCTCCAGGCGCCGTGCGCGGATGTAGCTTTGCGGGGTGTCCCCCTGCACATTGCGAAACGCCGATATCATCTTCCCCTCGCTTACATGGGCGATGTCGCACAACGTTTTCGTGCTGAGATCGGATGATAAGTTGTCGTCGATGTAGGAGCAGAGGCACTCGACGCAGTCCCTGTCGCTTATGTTCACGGCATCGGCTGACGTGACCTTTTCGGGAATGCTGCTTGCCAGCAGCGCGAAGCATTCAATCACCTTGGCGTGATAATACGAATCGGCGACCGATGCGGCGGGGTAGGTGACGTCGAGCCCTCGAAGCGCCGAGGGCAAGCCGGGCACGCCCTCCGACGTGGTGAGTCGTCCGATGGCGCGGTGCAGTTTCTTCTCATCGCAGTGCAAGGCATCCGCATAGCGGTGTATCGCTTCAGGGGCTATGGTGATCGACGCCGATGACAGCCGCTTATCGGGCTCGAACGAGCTTATGTAGGGGCCGCCATCCCAGTCATGTCCCATGAGCTTGCAGTTGGATGCGGCGCACTCGGGCGAGCAATACATGGGCATCGCATGCTCATAGAGGCCGAATCCCAGATAGGGAACAGTTTCCATAGCCGATTCCACGGCGCGTCTGTACGTGATGTCCATCGACACGACGATGGTGTCACCGTCCATGAGATAGAACCAGTAGGAGCCCCTGCCGTATTGGGGGTCGACGAACCATGTCTCGCCGACGCTTCGCACCAGGTCGGCCCGTCCGAATCCGCGCGCGAGTGCTTCCTTCGCGCATACGGTGCGCAGCTGCGAAAGCTGTGTGACGAACATGTCGTAAAGTGGGTTTCCCTGTCCTGCGGCGTAGCTTCCGTTTGATTTTTCGGTAGAACTTGAATTCTTTTCGGTGCAGTTTTCCATCTTCCCGTTCCGTCTTTCGCATTGCCTTATTGAGCTGTATTTTATCGTAAAGAGTTATATATAGCTAACTAGTAGGAAGAAGGACGATAATCGCATGGCTCTTTCGATGGGTGCGCCTTTGCCCTTGAACGCGGTAGCGCAGACGCAGCCTTCGACGTCTGCCAACGCTGCACAGCGCCATCTTGACCCGCGTACGTCGCTTGCGGTTCTGGCGGCGATCAACGTGCAGATGGCGCTTACGCAAAGCCTGTTCGCCGAGATGGGCGTTTTGGCGCTTACCGTTGTCGTGATGGCATATTGCCGTCGCTTCTCCGCGATCGTGCGCTGGCTTGTCTTCTATGCGCTGTTCGCCGTGACGGCGCAGCTGTTCGTGGCGAGCGGGAACACCCTGCTTTCGCCCTTTGCGGCGTCGCTTCTCATGTACCGCCATGTTTTGCCCGCCTTCATGTTCGCTTTCAACATGATCGCAACCACGCGTCTCGGCGAGCTCGCTTGCGCGCTGCAGGCGATATGCGTTCCCGCGAACGTGTCGGTGGCTGTGTGCGTGGCATTTCGTTTCCTTCCCACCATGGGATGCGAATTCTCCGCTGTCGCCGATGCTATGAAGACGCGCGGTATCGCGCTCACGCCGAGGTCGGTCGTGCGCCATCCTGCGAAGACCGCCGAACATTTCCTTGTGCCCGTGATCGCGCGTTTGGGCCAGATCGCCGACGAACTGGGGAACGCGGTCGTCGTTCGCGGCGTGGGGGCGAGTGCGCACCGCACCTCGTATTACCACTTAAGGGTGCACGCTATCGATGTTGTGTGTCTCATCGCTGCGATGGTGCTCCTTGCACTTTCCGTTTGCTTTAGAGCGGGGGTGCTCTGATGATGGAAAATGCCGTCGCGGCGAAGACTTCGCCCTATGCTATCGAGCTCGATGGATGCACGTTTTGCTACAAAGGCGCTTCCCGTCCATCGCTTCGTGACGTTTCACTTAAGATTCCTCGCGGTCAATGCGTTGTTGTGACCGGGCAGTCAGGATGTGGCAAGACAACGCTTACGCGCCTCGTTAATGCGCTTATTCCTCTTATGTACGAAGGGGACCTTCAAGGTGAGGTGCTTGTTGCGGGAAAACCCGTTTCCGCATGGACGATGGGCGAGCTTTCCGCGCATGTCGGGTCGGTGTTCCAGAACCCGCGTAGCCAGTTCGTCAATCTCGACGTGACCTCGGAAATCGCCTTCGGATGCGAGAACTTCGGAATCGATCGCGAGGAAATGGTCGAACGTGTGGCGCAGGCGGCGGCAACGCTCGGTATTGAGGGCCTGCTCGGGCGCGGTACCGAGGCGCTTTCCGGCGGGCAGAAGCAGTCGGTTATCCTGGCATCGGCCTATGCGGTGCATCCTGACATCTTCGTGCTTGATGAGCCGACCGCGTCGCTCGATGTGCATGCGATGCGGAATCTTGCGCGCACGGTTGCGCTTCTGAAGAGTCAGGGGAAGACCGTGCTTATCTCCGAGCATCGCCTGTGGTGGCTTGACGGCATCGCAGACCGCTATGTGGTTATAAGCGATGGTTCGGTTATAGGAGACTGGGCGGCGGCAGAGTTCCTTGCTATGCCGTTTGAAACGAGAACCGATATGGGGCTGCGCGCTGCCTCTCTTGCTGAAATCGACTCCGTTGTGGCGGTGCGGCCCTCGGCCGATGTGGTCGATTCGACCGTTTCCGGCTTGCCTTCTTGCGGGAAACCCGTCGTACGTATGAGCGGCGTAGTTGCTGGCTACCGCGGTGCGCCTGCGGTCTTGAACGGTCTCGATTTCTGCCTCCTTCCGGGTAGCGTCGTCGGTATTGTGGGGCACAACGGGGCTGGGAAAACGACGTTTGCCCGGTGCATGGCCGGCCTTCTCAAGGAAAAGGCGGGGGTGATCGAGGTCGACGACGTGCCGCTTCGCGCAAGGAAACGGGCGGGGCGCGTGTACCTGGTTATGCAAGAACCGGGATACCAGTTGTTCAGCAGCACAGTCGACGATGAGCTTGCAAGTGCGTGCTCTTCGGATGGCGTGGAAGACAGCCTAGGAAATAAGGACCGGATTGCAGCAATTAAGGCTGCGCTTGCCCTCGAGGGTCTTGCCGACAGGCACCCGCTCTCCCTTTCAGGCGGGGAGCGCCAACGGCTTTCCATCGCTGCCGGCTTGCTTTCGAGTGCCCGCGCGATGATTCTCGATGAGCCCACGAGTGGCTTGGATTATCGCAACATGCGTCGAATAGATTCCCAAATCGCGCGCATGCGCGATTTGGGAATCGCTGTCTGCGTTGTCTCGCACGACTATGAGTTCCTCTGCTCGGCATGCGATGAGGTAGCCCTGGTCGAAGACGGGCGCATCGCCGAGCGCTTCCCCTTAAACAAGGCAACACTTCCGAAGTTGAAGCTCAATTTCGGGTTTGCAGAAATACAGTAACAAGAGAAAGGCTTCACAATGACAAGCAAAGCAACAATCGGTTCTGCCGCCAAGGAACGTAATGGCTTGAGCCCGAAAGACTTCGTCTTTATCGCCGTGTTCGGCATCCTTTTGTTCCTAGTGTTCATGGCGTTCTCGATTATCTTTAGCGCGAATGCCAACCTGTGCTGGTTTACTCACACGGTAGGCGCGTTGTTCGCCGGTACCGTGTTCATGTACCTGGCCTATCGCGTGCCGAAGCGTGGCGCGATTGCCATCATGGGCATCATCGTTGGTGCGGTCGGCCTTCTGATGGGTATGTTCTGGAGCGGTCCTGTCGGCATTGTCGTGGGCGGTATCGTGGCAGACCTTATCGCAGGCGATCCGCAGAAGCGCACGAAGACCAAGCTTATCTGCGCTTTTGCCGCGTTCACGTTCTGCTTCTGGCTGGGGCAGATCTCTCTCATCCTTATGATGGGCGAGGCTTATGCCGAGATGTGCGTTCAAGCCGGCATGACCCTCGAGTACGGCCAAACGCTCGTTAACTCGATTCTAAGCCCAATGGGCGTCGTTACCGGCGCTGCCACCATCGCTGGCGGCCTCGTCGGCGGCTTCATCGGTACCAAGGTGTTCTCGAAGCACTTTGCCAAACTTGGCATGTAGATTAACGGCCGGGAGGTAACTATGGCAATGACCCGGGAAGACGGTGCTCTAACGACAGAAGTAGGAAAGGACGTGGGGAAAGAAGGTCCCGCCAAGAAGAAAAACGCGATTCTCGAGCTGTTGGGGTTTGCTGGCAAGCGGCGGGTTTTGGCGTATGTAGGATGCTGTCTTTCGATCCTAAACGCCGTGCTCACCGTGATGCCGCTTGTTTGCGTATGGTTCGTGGTCCGCGACTTGATCTCGGTGTACCCGAACTGGGCAGAAGCGTCATCTGCCGCAATGTGGGCTGTGCTTGCCGTGGTTTTCGCCGTGTTGGGCATTATCGTGTATTTTGGTGCGCTCATGGCTTCGCATCTTGCGGCCTTCCGTATTGCGGCAAATATGCGCAAAGCGATGGTTCGCCACGTGGCGCGGATCCCAATGGGATATTTCAGCGTGCACTCGTCAGGGGAGATGCGCCGCGTGATCGATGGGTGTGCAGGCCAGACAGAAGACCTTATCGCCCATAAGCTGCCCGATTTCGTCGGCTCTTTCGCCACCCCGGTGATCTTCTTCGTCGTGGCGTTCCTGTTCGACTGGAGGATGGGGCTTCTGTGCCTTGTCCCCATCGCCGTTTCCTTCGCCGCGATGTGGTGGATGATGGGCCGCGAGGACGCGAAGGGCGGCCGCCATTTCATGGAACTGTACCAGGCGGCCCTTATGCGCATGAGCGCTGCAGCAACCGAATACGTTCGTGGCATACCCGTGGTAAAGGTATTCCAGCAGACGGTGCTTTCGTTCAAGGCGTTCCACGAGGCAATCATCGACTATCGCGATATGGCGACGAACTATACCGAGTATTGCCGACGACCCCAAGTCGTGCAGCTGGTTGCGATCAACTCGACCTTTGCGGTGCTCGTACCTGCAGGCATTGCGCTTGCCGCCGTCGCGCCTGATTTCCCGGCGTTTCTGATTGACTTCCTGTTCTATGCGTTCTTCTCGGCGATGACGACGACGATGATGTCGAAGGTCATGTATTCGTCGGAGGCCGTCATGATCGCCGAAGACGCGCTGCGGCGGATGAACACGATCATGGAAGTTGCTCCCATCGCCGAGATGGAGTCTGCCAAGGCTCTCCATCCGAAGGAGGCGAGCATCGAGCTTTCGGGCGTCAGCTTCTCGTACCCCGGTTCCAGGGAACCGGCGCTTCGCGATGTATCGCTATCTGTTCCCGCCGGAGCGACGGTGGCTCTTGTCGGGCCGTCGGGCGGCGGCAAGTCGACGCTCGCATCGCTTGTCCCGCGCTTTTGGGACGCAGATGAGGGTTCCGTTTTGGTGGGCGGGGCGGATGTGCGACGCATTCCTGCCGAGGAATTGATGGGTGCCGTTTCTTTCGTGTTCCAAGACGATCGACTGTTCAAGCGAAGCTTGGCTGATAACGTGCGTGCCGGCCGCCCCAATGCGAGTGATGCCGAGGTGCTCGCGGCTCTTCATGCGACCCAGTGCGATGACATTATTGCCAAGTTCCCCGATGGCGTGAACACCGTGGTAGGAAAAGCTGGCGTGTACCTTTCCGGGGGAGAGCGTCAGCGCATCGCGCTTGCGCGTGCCGTTCTGAAGGGAGCCCCAATCGTGGTTCTTGACGAGGCAACGGCGTTTGCCGACCCCGAAAACGAGGCACTGATCCAGGCCGCTCTTGCAACGCTTTGCAAAGACAAGACGGTGCTTATGATCGCGCACCGTCTGTCAACCGTCGTGAATGCGGATCGTATCTTCGTCATCGACCATGGTTTTGTCG
>URIJ01000102.1 GCA_900547835.1 uncultured Collinsella sp. | reverse complement strand
GGCAGCGGCACGTTGAACATCATGAGCAGGAAGGAGAACGCGGCGCAGATGCCCAGGAACGCCATGTGCTCGCGATCGAGCGTGGCGCGCACCTTTTTGATGCAGTGGATCCAAACGGGCACCATCGCCACCGCCATAACGGCATCGGTCTGCGGGGACAGATAATTATCTGGAATGTGCATGTACGCCTCCCGGTTATCGGCGCACGGAATTGCAACGCCGCTTGAATCACCTTTCCAGTGTTACGTAATGTCAGATTCGTAACACTCCGCGGGCTATCATAGCAAAACGGCGCACTGCCGACAAAGCAGCACGCCGTTATGTAATGCGCGTGTCATATATGCAGGCTCAACGGTGCCTTATACCGAAAACAGCAGTCACGTAAGACTCGGCGGCAGCCGACGCTGGCCCATATCCGGCGCAGGACCTAGCCGCGGACCTCGCCGTTTACGCCCTTGCACACCTTGGTGACGATCTTCTGGTGCGCCTTTTCGACCTCTTCGCTGGTGAGCGTGTGGTCGTCGGAGCGATACGTAAGCGCAAAGGCCATGGATTTCTTACCCTTGCCGATGCGGACCGGATCGCGGTAGACATCGAACAGGCGCACGCCCTCGAGCAGCTTGCCGCCGGCACTCGTAATACGACGCTCAAGATCCTCGCAGGTCACAGTGTTGTCAACCACGATAGCGAGGTCGTGCTCAACGGCCGGGTACTGCGAGAACTCGCGATAGTTCTCCTGGTTGCGGGCGCCCTTGATCAGCTTGTCCAAGTCGAGCTCAAAGGCAACGACGACCTCATCGATGCCCATCGCTTCGCGCGCCTCGGGGTGAATCTCGCCGACCCAGCCCAGCACGGTTCCGCCGGACAGAACCTCGGCCGCACGACCCGGCTGCAAGAAAGCGTAGCCCTCGCCCTCGACGGGACGGAAGCGAACCTTCTCGATGCGCAGCTGGGCGAGCAGCTCCTCGACAATGCCCTTGCCAAAGAAGAAGCGCAGCTTACGGTACTTCATGTTCCAGGACTGCTCGCTCCACTGGCCCGAGAGCACACCCGCCACGGACTTGGTCTCCTTGGGCAGGCTGGCGTTCTCGCGACCGTGGAACAGGCTGCCGACCTCGTACAGGTGCACGTTGGGCGTGCCGTGGGCCTCGTTATAGGCAACGGATTGCAGCAAGCCCGGCAGCAGCGAACGACGCATCTCGGTCTGCTCGGCCACCAGCGGGTTCATGAGCACCACGGGGCAACCGCGGCCCTCGGTGGACATACCGATCTTCTCCAGGTCGCCCGGGGCGGCAAAGCCAAAGGTCGTGGTCTCGTTGAGGCCGCAGGCGCGCAGGATCTCGCCGACCTTACGGGTGAGCTTCTGCTCGCGGGTCAGGCCGCCGATGTGGTTCTTGGCAGCCGGGATGGTCGCCGTCACGCGGCCCATGCCCCACAGGCGCAGGACCTCCTCGATCAGATCGATCTCGCGCGGCAGGTCGGGGCGGAAGCTCGGCGGAGTGACCATAAAGTCCTCGCCGTCACGCTCGACGGTGCAGCCCAGGCGGGTGAGCGAACGCTCGATAAAGTCGGGCTCGATGTCGGCACCGCAGATGGCGTGCACGCGGGCCAGGCGCAGCTTGATGCTGTCGATGGTCTTGGGCGCGGGGAAAACGTCGACATAGCCGGGAGCAACCTCGCCGCCGGCGATCTCCTCGATGAGCGCGCAGGTAACGTTGGCGACATCCACGCAGCCGGTCTCGTCGACCTGGCGCTCAAAGCGAATGGAGGCGTCGGAGATCAGCGAAAGGTCGCGGCTGGTGTGCGAGGTGCGACCGGCGTTGAAGCAGGCGCTCTCGACCATCACGTCGACGGTGTCGTCCTCGATCTCGGAATCCATGCCGCCCATAACGCCGGCCAGCGCCACGGGGCGCTCGCCGTCGGTGATGAGGCCCATGCCGGCGTCGAGCACGCGCTCCTCGCCGTCGAGCGTCGTGAACTTCTCGTCCTGCTGGGCGGCGCGAACCACCACACGACGGTGGCCATCGCGCTCGGCAAAGGTGTCCAGGTCAAAGGCGTGCAGCGGCTGACCGGTGAGCATCATCACGTAGTTGGTGATGTCGACGATGTTGTTGTGCGGGCGCACGCCCAGGGCGTTGAGGCGCTTGACCATCCAGTCGGGCGACGGGCCGACCTTCACGTTACGCACGATGCGGGCGACGTAGCGGTCGCACAGGCCCTCGTCGGCGATCTCGACGGAAAGCTCGTCGTCGGTCGCGCGGCCGGTCTCCGCCTTGATGGCGGGCAGCTCAACGTGGAAATCGCGGTCGAAGATGGCGCCGGTCTCGCGGGCCATGCCGATCATGGACAGGCAATCGGGACGGTTGGGCGTGATCTCGCAGTCGAGCACGGTGTCGCTCGAGCCCACATACTCGGCAAACGGCATGCCGCAGGGCGTATCCTCGGGCAGGATCATGATGCCGGAGTGGTCGCCGCCCAGGCCGAGCTCGCGCGCGGAGCAGTTCATGCCCATGGACACGACGCCGCGAAGCTTGCTCTTCTTGATCTTGACGTCGCCGGGAAGCACGGCGCCAATCATGGCCGTGACGATGTGGTCGCCGGCCTCGAAGTTCTGCGCGCCGCAGACGATCTGCAGCGGAGCGGGGTTACCGTCGGCGTCGAGATTCTTGTCGCCCACATCGACCGAGCACACATACATGTGGTCGCTATCGGGGTGCGGGGTCTTGGTGAGCACCTTGGCGGTCACCACGTGGTCGAAGGACTCGCCCACGGTGTCGATCGCCTCGACCTCGGTACCGGTACGGATATATTCGTCCGAAAGGGTCTTGGGATCCTCCGGAATATCGATCATGGTCTTGAGCCAGTCGTAAGAAACGCGCATCTAACTGGTCTCCTTTCATAAATGCGGCTTTGAGCCGGAAAACTGCAACGGAGACGGGTTTTCCAAGTGCCGCAGATTGCCTTGAAAGAGGAGGGCCGCGTACTTAGGTACGCAACCGACGATTGAAAGGCAAGGTGCGGTGCTTGGGAAAGCCGCCGGGACTAGAACTGATTTAAGAAGCGCATATCGCCCGTCATCAGGGTTCGCAGATCCGGCAGGTCGTAGCGCAGGGCCGCGACGCGCTCGGCGCCAATGCCAAAGGCGAAGCCGGTGTACTTCTCGGGGTCGATGCCACAGTTGATCAGGACGTTGGGGTCGACCATGCCGCAGCCCAGGATCTCGATCCAACCGCTGTGCTTGCAGAAGTTGCAGCCCTTGCCGCCGCAGACGTGGCAGCTCACGTCCACCTCACAGCTCGGCTCGGTGAAGGGGAAGAAGTGCGGGCGGTAACGCGTCTTGCGATCCTCGCCAAACATGCACTTAACAAAGTAGTCGAGCGTGCCCTTAAGGTCGCCAAAGGTGATGCCCTCGTCGACGACCAGGCCCTCGATCTGGTTGAACTGCGGCAGGTGGCAGGCGTCGGCCGTGTCGGGACGATAGACGGTGCCCGGGCAAATCATATAGATGGGCGGCTTCTGCGACTCCATGGTGTGGATCTGCACGCCCGAGGTCTGGGTGCGCAGCAGCACGTCGGACTCGCCGTGGGCGTGAGCCTCGGGGTGCGCGACGCTGCCGGGGTTGTTGTCGACCACGTAGAAGGTATCGCGGGCCGAGCGGCTCGGGTGATCCATGGGGGCGTTGAGCGCGGTGAAGTTGTAGTAAGAGGTGTCGACCATGGGACCGGACTCGACGGTGTAGCCGATGCCGCAGAAGATGTCCTCGGCCTCCTCGATGATCTGCTTGATCAGGTGCTGGTGGCCGATCTGCGGACGGATGCCCGGCAGCGTGATGTCGACGGCGTCGTGCTCCAGTGCGCGCTTGAGGGCGGCGGCCTTCATCTCGGTGTTGCGCTCGTCGAGCATGCCCTCAATCAGCTGGCGCATCTCGTTGGCGCGCTTGCCCATCACGGGACGATCCTCGGGGGCGAGCTTGCCCATCATGCGCATCAGGCCGGTGATGCGGCCCTTGCGGCCGAGCAGCTCAACGCGCGCAGCCTCGAGCTTGGCTGCGTCGTCGGCGCCTGCGACGAGCTCCTTGGCCTCTTCCTCGAGTTTGACCAGATCATCAATCAGACTCATGTCTTCCCTTTCGTCTCTCGCGCTCTCCGTTTGCCGAGGCGGCTGCCGCCGTCTGGCGTTGTGAAAACGCGGCCCGGTTCGGTAATAAAAAAACCGTCCTCGGGCATGTACATTGCCCAAGGACGGTTGAATTCCGCGGTACCACCTTGTTTGACCCGGCGGATGTCTGGCCCGCCGTGCCCACTCTGCGCCCCTTATCGCGAGGCTCACGGCTTCCCTACTGGGGCTTCGCCGCCGCTGGCCGCGCGCCCGTTGAGGTCGCTGCTCGGGAGTGAACGCTTGGCCCTTGCCACCGCAGGAAGGCTTGCAGCCCATGACCTTCCCTCTCTTGCCGGCGACGCGGCGGGCAAAACCCTCTCCGTCAACGCATTGGGCTATAGGATACCACATTGTGTGGGCGTATCGCCGCGTTCCGTTTTGTTCGTGCTGGGTACAAGGCAGGTAGCTGTGCAAACTGGCCGCGCGCCCACCCGAGGCGCTCGGCTCACGAGATCAAGGATATGGTATGGGAAAGAAAATCGATAAGAAGGTCGAGCCTGCAGCGGGCAAGACATCCAAAGGCATGAAGGTCGATAAGGCCGTCAAAAAATTCCGCAAGCTCGAGGGCAAACTGTGGACCCGCGAGTACCTGCTCAAGATTGCCGAGTTTGACGGCGCGACCATTGCCCCCGCCAACGGCGCCGCAGCGCGCGCCGATGCCATGGGCACCCTTGCCGGTGAACATCACAAGCTGCTGACCAGCGAGAAGTCCGTTGAGCTCGTACGCTCGCTGGCACGCGAGACCGTCGCCGGAGGCAAGATCGACGACCCGCAGCTGCTCGACGAGATCCGTGTGCTCGGCCGCGACCAGCGCGAGGCAAGCGTCATCCCCACCGAGGAGGCCGAGGCTTGGACCAGGCTCACCTGCGAGGCAGACGCCGTGTGGCACAAGGCCAAGACGGCCAATGACTGGGCGAGTTTTGAGCCCTATGTGGATAGAATCGTCGCCCAACTTAAGCATCAGGCCGAGCTCATGGACCCCAAGCGCGACCCATACGACGTTTGGCTCGACCAGTACGAGCGCGGCCTTTCCACCAAGAGCTTCGACGCGTTTTGCGATGAGGTCAAGGCGACGGTCGTGCCGCTCGTGCACGCCATCGGCGAGCGCGGCCAGCAGCCCGCTGCCGACTTTTTGCACGCCCGCGTGCCCGAGGCCGCCCAGCGCGCCATGAGCTTCGACCTTATGAAGCTCGTCGGCCTGGACCTGAACGACACCACGCTTGCCTTTACCGAGCACCCGTTTAGCGAGGGCTTTGCCGTGGGCGACGCGCGCATCGCGACGCACATCTACGAGGACGACTGCATCTCCAACGTCTACAGCATCATCCACGAGGCGGGCCACGCCATGTACGAGCTGGGCGTCAATCCTGCCTATGCGCGCACCTGTCTTGAAGGTGGCACCTCCATGGGCATCCACGAGAGCCAGAGCCGCTTTTTCGAGAACACCGTGGGTCGCAGCCGCGCCTTTATGGGACCGCTGCTCGAGGTGCTACGCCGCCACGCACCCGAGGTCTACGGCGACGTCGACGAGGACACGCTCTACCACGCCGTGAACATCGCGCAGCCTTCGCTGATCCGCACCGAGGCCGACGAGCTCACCTATCCGCTGCACGTTATGGTGCGCTACGAGATCGAGCGCATGCTGTTTGCCGGCGAGGCCACGGCCAAGGACATCCCCGCGCTTTGGAACCGCTTTATGGACGAATACCTGGGCATTCCCGTTCCTGACGACACGCGCGGCTGTCTGCAGGATACGCACTGGAGCGGCGGCTCGTTTGGCTACTTCCCCACGTATGCGCTGGGCAGCGCCTACGACGCCATGTTTGTGCCGGCCATGTGCCGCGACGGTGTCGATCTCAACGGCGCCTGTGCGAGCGGCGACCTGACACCCGTCCGCGCCTGGCTGGGCGAGCACATTTGGCAGTGGGGCCGCGCCAAGGACGCGCCGGAGCTCATAAAGGGCGCGTGCGGCATGTCGTTCGATGCCCGCTACTACTGCAGCTACCTGCAGGACAAGTTCACCACGCTCTACGAGCTGTAAGGCATAACCGACACGCCAACGCAAAGGGGACGCCGCGGAACCAATCCGCAGCGTCCCCTTTCCACCTAGTCGTTTAAGAACGTCCCCAATGACTACCTTACAGAGCTTCCAGCGCGTTGGCGATGCGCTTCATGGCGGCATCGGCGGATGCTTGGTCGGGCGCCTCGGCCAGCACGCGGATAACCGACTCGGTTCCGCTCTTGCGTACGAGCACGCGGCCCTCGCCTGCCAGCGCAGCCTCGGCCTCGGCGATGGCGTTCTGCACGCCCATGTTCTCGAGCGCGGCGTCCTTGTCCGCCACGCGCACGGCCACCTGCGCCTGCGGTAGCAGCTTGCACGGAGCCGTGAGCTGCGAGAGCGTCTCGCGCTCGGCGCGGATCACTTCCATCACGCGCAGCGAGGTCATAATGCCGTCGCCCGTGCGCTCGATATCGCCAAAGATCGTATGGCCCGTCTGCTCGCCGCCCAGGCTGTAACCGCCCTCGCGCATCTTGGCATACACGTGGCGGTCGCCCACACCGCTGGTCACGGCACTTAGGCCGGCAAGCTCCAACGACTTGATCAGGCCAAAGTTGCTGGCAATCGTCGGAACCACGGTACCGCCCGAAAGGCGACCGTGCTTGTTCAGGTACACGCCGCACACGTACAGGATCTGGTCGCCATCGACCACGCGGCCGCGCTCGTCCACGGCCAGGCAGCGGTCGGCATCGCCGTCATAGGCAAAGCCCACGTCCAAGCCCTGCTCCACCACGTGGCGCTGCAGACGCTCCATATGCGTGGAGCCGCAGTCGACGTTGATGTTAAAACCATCAGGCGCGGCATTGATCACGCGCACGTCGGCGCCCAGCGCGTCGAACACCGGCTTGGCCACCGAGGACGCCGAGCCGTTGGCGCAGTCGATGCCGATCTTGACGCCCTGCAGCGAAAAGTTCGCGCTGGCGATGAGCGAGGCAATGTAGCGGTTGCGGCCCTGCATGTAGTCCACCGTGGCGCCGATGTGGTTGCCCGTGGCCAGCGGCACCTCGCTCTTGCCATCGACGTAGTCCTCGATGAGCTCCAGTACGTCCTCGTCCATCTTAAAACCGTCGCTATTGACGAGCTTAATGCCGTTATCGCAAAACGGGTTGTGGCTCGCGCTGATCATGATGCCGCAATCGAAGCAGCCCTCCACGGTCTGATGCGCTACGCCCGGCGTGGGGATCACGTGCAGCATATAGGCGTCCGCACCGCTCGCGACCAGGCCGCTCACCAGCGCCGCCTCGAACATGTAGCTCGAACGACGCGTGTCCTTGCCCACGATCACGCGCGCCTTAGCACTGCGGTTGGCACCGTAATACCAGCCCACAAAACGGCCAATCTTATAAGCGTGCTCTACCGTCAGCCCAACGTT
>URIJ01000101.1 GCA_900547835.1 uncultured Collinsella sp. | reverse complement strand
TCTGCCCGTCGGTGGGCTCGGTGTCCAGCACCCATTCACGCGAGCCGACCCAGCCGGCATCGATGGCTGCCTCTGAGCCGCGCATAAAGTCCTCCTCGTCGACCGAGCAAATGAGTGAGAAGCCACGGCGGGGCAGCTCGCCTTCTGCCGCCACGCGCTCGAGCGTATGGACCAGTGCGGCAATGGCGCAGGCCAGGCCACCCTTCATATCGCAGGCACCGCGGCCATAGAGTTTATCGTCGCGCACAACCGCCCCAAGCGGTGCGATGTCTGCGTCCCAGCCATCGCCCAAGGTGACGGTATCCATGTGGCAGATATAGACGAGTCGCGGCTCGTCGCTTTGGCCCGGCACGGTGACTTTAAGGTTGCGGCGCCCGGGCAGCACTTCGAGCTCCTCAATCTGCACGGCATCGAGCGCAGAACTATCAAGTTGTGCCAGCTGCTGCTCAATGAGCCTCTTAATGAAGCGCTCAATCTCGTCCTCATACGCGCCCGGGTCTGAGCTGTCGATCCGCACAAGCTCCTGCGCAAGCCGCCAGGCAAAATCCTCATCAACCATATGCAACCTCACAATCAGTTTGCTTTCCAAACCGATTGTAAGCCTCCTGAGAGATCCGCGACGTGGGCGTGGCAGTATTTACCGTTCGCAGGCCGAGCCAGCGCGTTTGCCGTCCGAGCGGGTTCACAAGCGACGCAGCGGGTACGTACCCTTCATGGACGACATGCTGTGCGACATATCTGCCTTTCGGTATCACCGGATACCTCCACAGGTCTTGGCAATAATGCCGGACCTGCCCGATTCTGCGGACGATCCGCGCAGGGAGCACCTATGTGAGCATCCGCTCGTCACGCATTTCCTGGGCACCCCGTTACACGTGTTGGCGCAGGGCAGCTGCGGACGTAAGGGCGATCGCATTGTCAGGCATGTTTGGAACGGGGAGAGGCCGTTTGATTCCATGCGACAGACAGAGTTTGGCCTCGATGTCGCGTCCCCGCTCTTTACCCTGCTGACCCTGGCTTCCTCGGTCTCAAACGAGCGTCTGATCATGTGCATGTATGAGATGTGCGGCACCTTTGCCGTGTGCAAGATTGCGCCTCAGGTAAAGTCGGCACTTGAGCAGGCATACGGGGGCCGGTGGGGTGACGCACGGTCGGGCTGGGAAAACGTAAAGGATACCTCGGGGAATCCAACAGACTTGTGGAAACGACCTCCCTTGATTGAGCTCTCTGAACTTACCGAGTACGTCGATAAGATCCCGGGGCTCCGCGGCGCTAAATCGTTCACGCGTGCCGCGAAATGCATTACGGGGGTGGCGGCATCGCCGCTCGAGGTCCAGGCTTCGATGCTGTTTGGCCTTACGAGGTTGCGCGGCGGCGAAGGGCTGCGCCTTACCAATAACGTCGAGATTCGCTTGACGCGCAGTGCCCGCCTGATTTCGGGGCTTGATAGGCGCTATGCCGATATCCTGCTGGCAAATAAGGACGGCAGCAGAGAGTGTCTGGTTGAATGCCAAGGTAAAGCCATTCACGGATCCATTGAATCCAAGATCTCGGACTCCGATCGAACGACGGCCTTGCAAGCCATGGGATATCCCGTCGTTCTGATGACCTATGGTCAGCTGGCCGATTCCGATGCCTTCCGCGTGGTGATGGAGCTCATCATGTCCTATCTCGATGTGCCGCTGAAAGACAAGACGCCGCGGCAGCAGGAGCTCGAACGGCGGCTTCGTGAGGAGATTTTTATCGATTGGGCGGGAATGTAGCCGCGCGGGCGGAAAATGGTCGCGCGGACTAGAGTTTTGGTCGCAAAATACTTATATTTTGCCTTGGAAGGGCCTTAAAAATGCTACCTAGAATAAGTTGTTTCGGAAAATGGACAGTCAACTTACATTCGGCACATAGAGACCGATTTTTACCTACTAAAGTCCCTGATAAAGCTGTTTATCAAAGCGGGTGTGCTTAGCGACTGGAGCCTCACTATCGATTATCTGAAAAAACTTGTTCTGGGTATCATTTTAAAGTCGTCCGGAGCAACAAAATCGCCCCCCGTTTCGTGAAAACGGGGGGGCGAATGGGCTTCGTGGTCTGTCTGGCAGGCTTGGCACCGGCGCTATTTAATCACGCGCACGCGATACATCGACGGAATCTGCTTGAGCGCCTCGATCGTGCTGCCGTCCAGGTGCTCATCGGTGTCGAACATGGTGTAGGCGTTCTCGCCAGCGGACTCGTTGGTCATGCGCTGCACGTTGGCGTTGTCCTTGGCGAGAATGGCCGTGATCTGGCCGATCATGTTGGGCACGTTGGCGTGCAGGCAGGCAATGCGGCTTGCGGCGCGCGCCTTGCCCATGCTGCAGGCGGGGTAGTTGACGCTGTGCGCGATGTTGCCGTTCTCCAGGTAATCCTTGAGCTCGCTGATGGCCATGTCTGCGCAGTTGGCCTCGGCCTCGCCGGTGCCGGCGCCCGAGTGCGTGGTGATAAACGTATTGGGCATCTTGACGGTCTTGGGAGTGGCAAAGTCGCAGCTAAACCAGCTGAGCTTGCCTGCACGCAGGGCGGCGTCGACGGCGTCCTCGTCAATGATGGTCTCGCGTGCGTAGTTGATGAGCACGGCGTCCGGTGCCAGCAGGTTAATCTGCTCGGTGCTGATCATGCCGATGGTGTCGGCCTTGCTGGGCACGTGCACGGTGAGGTAGTCGCAGCCGCGGCAGAGATCCTCGAGCGTGCCCACGCGCTGCACCTCGCGGCTCAGCACCCACGCGTGCTCAACGGAAATGAACGGATCGTAGCCATAGACGTCCATGCCCAGATCGACGCAGGCGTTGGCGACCTTGGAGCCCACGTTGCCCAGGCCGATGACGCCGATGCGCTTGCCCTTGAGCTCGCGGCCCACAAAGGCCTTCTTGGCCTTTTCGGCATCGACCTGAATCTCGGGGTCGTCGGCGTTGTCACGCACCCAGTTCATCGATTGCACCACGCCGCGGCTCGAGAGCACCAACATGCCCAGGACGAGCTCCTTGACGGCGTTGCTGTTGGCGCCGGGGGAGTTAAAGACGACGACGCCCTTCTTGGCGTACTCCTCGACGGGGATGTTGTTGACGCCGGCGCCGCAGCGGGCGATGGCGCGGATGCCCTCGGGCAGCTCGTAGCCGTGCAGGTCGGTCGAGCGCATCAGAATGGCGTCGGCCTCTTCGGCGGTGCTCACAAACTCGTAGCCCTCGCCAAATTCGACTTTGCCGTCCTTGGTAATGTCGTCGATGGTTTTAATCTTGCGCATGAAAAACTCCTTAGCGGATTTGTTTATAACAAGTGGTTTGAAGTGGCTGGTCGGCCCGCGTGTTGCGGGCTAGTTAGATCGCGGGCTCAAACTATGCTGCGCTTCGAAGTCCTTCATGTACGAGGCCAGTGCCTGCACGTCCTCCATGGTGACGGCGTTGTACACGCTGGCGCGCATGCCGCCGACGAGGCGATGGCCCTTGACGTTTTGGATCTGGTGCCCGGCCGCGCCTGCGACAAAGGCCGCGTCGAGTTCGGCGTCGCCGGTGCGGAAGGTGACGTTGGCGATGGAGCGGCTGTCGGCCTGCGTAGTGCTATGGAACAGCTCGCTGTGCTCGAGCAGGCCGTAGAGCAGGTTGGCCTTGGCCCAGTTGCGCTCGGCCATGGCGGCAAGTCCGCCGGTTTTCTCAACCCAACGGAACACCTTGCCGCATACGTAGATACCAAAGGTGTTGGGCGTGTTGAGCATGGAGCCCTTGGCGGCCTGGGTCTTAAGGTCCATGTACTGCGGCGTCTGCGCAAAGGCGGGGCCGTCGGCGATGAGGTCGTCGCGCACGATGACCACAGTCACGCCCGCGGCGCCGGCGTTTTTCTGAGCGCCGGCGTAGATGAGCCCGTAGCGTTCGACGTCGAGCGGATGCGACAAAAAGCTGCTCGAGACATCGGCGACCAGCGGTACGTCGCCGCAGTTGGGCAGCTCGTGGTACATGGTGCCAAAGATGGTGTTGTTCTGGCAGATGTAGACGTAGTCGAGCCCGTTGCTTGCGGCCTCGGCGGCAATGCGCGCGTTGACGTCGGCCATGGTGGGTATGCGGTCGAAATTGGTGTCCTTGGAGCTCGCGAGCAGCACGGCCTCGCCGTACTTGGCGGCTTCTTTGTATGCCTTGTTGGCAAAGTTGCCGGTCACGATGTAGCCGGCGCGCCCGCGGCGCATGAGGTTCATGGGGATGCCCGCAAACTGCAGCGTGGCGCCGCCCTGCAAAAACAGGACACGGTAATTGTCGGGGATGCTCAGCAGACGACGCAGGGTTGCCTCGACGTCGTCGATAATCTGCTGGTACATGCTAGATCGATGGCTCATCTCGAGCACGGACATGCCGCAACCGCGGTAGTCCATCATCTCGTCGGCGATCTCGGCGAGCACGCTTGTAGGCAGTGTGGCCGGGCCAGCTGAGAAGTTGTGCACACGTGCCATCTTCTAGTTCCCCTCGTAGTCGTTTGAACGTTCGGGATACTTTAGCACAGTGGAGCGTCAGGCGCGACCGAATCACAGCAAAACCCGAGTGCGCCGCTATGATTTACAGGATGGTTACATGGGGGAGGGGTGCTTTACTCCTCGGGCAAATCCAAATCTGCGAGCGAAGGCATGAAGTTCTCTAGGCGCTTGATTTCTTCGTCGCAAATTAGCTAACCCCTGGTCACTACGACGCCAGCGTGGCGATGACGGCTTCGTCGCCGGCGTATATGAGGGTGTTGCCATCGGGAATGATCGTTTGGCCGTCGCGCTTGAGCATCACTACAATAAACGGATGCTTGCCTTGCGGCACATCGCGCAGGCGCTGACCGGCCAGGCGACCGTGGGGCGTCACGGTGACCTCGCGCAGCGTAACCTCGGCACGCTCTTCGAACGTTGGGGCTGCCATCACCAGAAGGTCGCCTTCCTCGATGACGGTATCGCCGTTGGGCAGTACCGGGTGCGCCCCGTCGCGCAGCACCAAGACCACGAGCATGTCCGTCGCGCTGCCAATATCGGCGAGCGAGCGTCCGGCAAACGGATGTCCAGCGCCCACCTTGAGCTTTACAAACGACATGCCGTCCTCGTCGCGGTAGTCGTTAAAGGTGCGGCGTACGTCGCCGGCCGCATCGATCATATCGAGTTTCTTCGCCACCGCCGGCAGTAGCGAACCCTGCACCACAATGCTCGACACGGCAATCACAAACACCAGGTCAAACAGGTCGTGACCGCCGGGAACGCCGGCCACCACGGCAAAGAGGCTAAACACGACCGAAGCCGCGCCGCGCAGGCCCGCCCAGCTTACGAGCGCAACCTGGCGAGGGTTCGTCCTAAACGGCGCCAGCAGCATGCCCACGGCGATGGGGCGGCTCACGAAGAGCATAAACGCCATGAGCGCCAGGCCCGGTAGCAGCATTTGCGGCAGGCGTGCGGGTGTAACGAGCAGGCCCAGCAAAAAGAAGATGGTCATCTCGGCCATCTCGGTGAGAGTGTCAAAGAAGTGCGCCATCTCGACCTTGCCGGTGATGTCGCTGGCACCCAGCACAATGCCGGCCAGGTATACAGCCAAAAAGCCGTTGCCGCCCAGATAGCTTGGTAACGCGTAGGCGACGATCGCCACGGCGAACAAAAAGATGGTCTGCGCGCCCTCGGCCGTTGCGTGCGCGCGTTCAATCAGGCGGCCCGCCGCCCAGCCGATTGCAAGACCCAGGCCCGCGCCCAGGATAATCTGCTTGGCCAGCAGTGCGGGAATGTTGATGTCGCCGCCGGCCGCGAGTGTGGCGAGCACGGCGGTGAGCATGTAGGCGACGGGGTCGTTGGAGCCCGATTCGACCTCGAGCAGCGAGTCGGTGCCGCCCCTCAGCGAAAGGCTGTGCTCGCGCAGAACGCTAAAGACGCTGGCCGCGTCGGTGGACGCCACGACCGATCCCAGCAGCAGGCCGCCGATCCAGTCGAACCCCAGCGCGAAGTGGGCGAACACGCCGGTGATGCCGGCAGTGATGACGACGCCGAGCGTGCTCAGCAGCACCGCCGGCGCAGCGACGGGCTTGGCGCGGTCGATATTGGTGTTAAAGCCGCCGTAGAACATGATGAACAGCAGCGCCGTGCTGCAGACGGCTTCGGTGAGTGCGTAGTCGCTAAAGTCGATATGCGTCGGGCCGTTGACGCCCAACAACATGCCCAGCGCGATAAAGATGAGCAGGGTGGGGAAGGGGAGTTTTTTGCCGACGGGTTTGATGGTCAGGCACAAAATGATGACGAGGCCGATAAAAAGAAGGATCTGGTTCATGGATGGTGTCCGCTCCTGGGTGGTTGGCGTGGCACGGTCAGTTGTCTGCGGTTATTTGTACCCAAAGATGGTGGGTTTATGGGGTTGGATTGCGGGCGTGCGCGATATCGTCATAGACGGCCGCCGTCTTTGCCTCTGCTCGGAAACCCTTTCCAGCTTTATTGCAACGGAGTACAATGGGTAACGTTTAAGTTCAACTTGAAGTTTTAGTTGCGGCGCCGGGCTTCGGCCGCAATGCAAGGAGAGGCGTACCATGGCGATCTATGTGACATCTGATGCTCACGGGCACGTGCGTGCGCTTGACGAAGCCCTGTCTAAGATCTCGTTGACGTCCGACGACACGCTGTACGTGCTGGGCGACATGATCGATCGCGGGCCCGATCCGGTCGGCGTTATTAAGCTCGTGCGCTCGCTGCCCAACGCCCACGTGCTCAAGGGTAATCACGAGCAGATCATGCTCGATGCCATCATTGGCCAGGATCCGCTCGATGCCGAGACCTGGGATATCAACGGTGGCTGGACGACGCGCGAGCAGCTCAACGACATGGAATTTGAGGCATACGAGGAGCTCGTGCGATGGATGGCCGCGCTGCCGCTCTACGCGGTGGTCGAGACCGAGGAGCGCCCGTATCTGCTGGTACATGCTGGAATCGAGATGAAGGCGGCGCGCGCGTTTTTGCTTGAGCATGGCGTCGATTGTGCCGATGGCGTTGGAGCGGTGGGTGCCGATCGCGAGCTGCTGCAGCAGATGCTCGCGGTGCAGTCGTCCGATGACCTGCTGTGGATTCGTCACGGCTATTGGGATGTGCCGACTGGGCTGCTTTCTGCCGAGGGCAAGGGTCCGGTCGTGGTGAGCGGTCACACGCCAACGGTGTCGCTCGGGCGTTATTGCGAGGTCGGTGGTCTGGCGGGGCTCGATGAGGAATCGGGACGCGGGCAGATCGTGCGCTTGGGCGGCGAGGACACTGCTGGTGTGCCCGATCGCATCGACATCGACTGCGCCGCCGCCACCGGCTCCGAGTTCGGTCGCGTGGGCATCCTGCGGCTCGATGATGGGGCGGAGTTCTACGCGAATATTCGCCCCGGGGAATAACTTTGTTCCGCCGTTCTACCGAACGGCGGCCACGTTGACGCTGCGCAGCCCCGAAGCACCCCATCTTGTCGCTCAAACCGTCGTTCGCGTACGGAAGTACGCGTCGCTCCTCTTTCGCGCCAACCTGGGGCACTTTGAGACTGCTCGCTGTCGGTGCCAAAACATCGACGTTTCTTTTCTTCAAATTGATTCGAATTAGGCGCCGTACGGGTTGCGGTCGCGTTCTATGCGCTGGCGAATGTGGGCGTATTCGACAATCAACAGCACCAGGAGTAGGGCCATGATGGCTAGGTAGCTCACCACAGCGCCCATCAGAC
>URIJ01000100.1 GCA_900547835.1 uncultured Collinsella sp. | reverse complement strand
GTCACGCCGTGGGCCTGCAGTCCGATAGCGGCATCGAGGTTCTGGTGCACGTTGGCGTCGATACCGTCAACATGAACGGCGACGGCTTCGAGGGCTTCGTCAAGGCCGACGACGTCGTGAAGGCCGGCCAGCCCATTCTCA
This sequence comes from uncultured Collinsella sp., assembly GCA_900547835.1. Lineage (GTDB taxonomy): Bacteria > Actinomycetota > Coriobacteriia > Coriobacteriales > Coriobacteriaceae > Collinsella. The sequence goes on along the minus strand of URIJ01000100.1, from coordinate 7,643 downwards.
AGATCGACCGTGCCAAGATCGCTGCTGCCGGTTACAAGGACTGCGTCGTCGTGGCCGTGTCCAACACCGCCGAGTTTGCCGATGTCGAACTCGCCGTCGAGGCCGACTCCGCTGTCGCCGCCGGTGACGCCATCGTTAAGGTCGTCCGCAAGTAGTCTGCGGCATCCAGAAGATGCGCAAGGGTGGTCGGGTTGTCCGGCCACCCTTTTTTAATAGGCTAAACAGGTGCATTTTATTGCAAGGGGCTTGCTTTACGGGCCATTCGTTCGTCAAATTGAGCCGCCTGCGCTTTTGCGACGCAGGGGGTTGGGCTGGGCCGCTAATATGGACTTGCTGTTACGACGTGCGCTGCGCAGGGAACGCGGCGCCGCTTGTTTGGAGGAATGTCATGAAAAAGAAGCTGCTGCTTGCGCCCCTGATGGCTGCCCTGGTCGCGTGCGTGGTTTTGCTTTCCGGCTGCGGAGGGCCTTCGGTGGAGGAGCTCATCACCAACGACCTTACGAGCCAGTTTGACGAGATCAAGAACGGCGGCGATGATTTCCTCTCCGGTCTGGAAGAGGCTTCGGGCGACGAGTTTGAGCAACTGGGCATCGATCCCAAGGAGTACGCCAAGAGCTATCTCGAGGGCTTTGATTACAAGATCGGCGATGTGACGGTCGATGAGGACAAGGGCACTGCGACCGCCGAGGTTACCATCACCTGCAAGTCCATGAATAAGATCGTCGAAGATTTCGCCACCCAGTATCAGGAGAAGGTCGCCGCACTCGATACGATGCCTTCCGAGGATGACCTGTACAAGATGGCCGGCCAGGTCATGGTCGACGTGACCAAGGCCGCTAAGACCAAGGACACCAAGGTCACCTTTAAATATTCCGCCAACGAGGATAACGAGTGGTCTGCCGACGAATCCGCAACCACCGAGATGATGAATGCGATGATGAGCTAGGGGGTTACGCGGTGGTTCGTTGCGGCGTTTTACCAAACGCCGCAACTGCTCGACGCCGCTCGCTACTCGCCCAGTACCAGCGCCGTGAGCTCTGCCTGGGTGTCCACCACGTAGTCGGCGTCGGCGGCTTCCAGCTCTGCGCGGCCGCGGAAGCCCCAGCTGACGCCCGCGCTCTTAAGGCCGGCGTTGTGGCCGGTCAGGATATCGACATTGGAATCGCCCACATAGAGCGTGGTTGCCGGATTGGCGCCCAGCTCCTCCATCACATGCAGCGTGACGGGTGCTTCGGGCTTGGGCGGAAACGCATCGACACGGCCCTGTACCAGCGCAAAGCGCTCGGAACCAAAACACTTTTCGATAAGCGGAGCCGCCGAGACGTGGTCCTTGTTAGTGAGCACGGCAAGCTGCACACCCGCGGCGCGCAGGCGGTCGAGCATCTCGATCGTGCCGGCATAGGGGGCGGTGTGGTCCTCCTTGTGCTCGCCGTAGTAAGCCCTAAACTCGGCAAGCGTCTGCTCAAACATACGGCTGTCGCCCGCATACTCGGCAGGCATAAAGCGCTCAACCAGCTTGAGCATGCCGTTTCCCACCTTGTAGCGGTACTCGTCGACGGCAAACGTAGGCCAGCCGTGCGTCTCGCAGGTATGGTTGCCGGCGGCCGCCAGGTCTTCGAGCGTGTTGAGGATGGTGCCGTCCAGATCAAAAATCACATGGGAAAAAGCTGCTGCCATGAAAGCTCCCGTCATTGGGTTCCAAAACGCACCCCATGATACTGGGCATGCGTGCCGGGCATGTTTGGAATCTGAATATCTTTAATAGCCCTGAGCCTTTGTTGTTAGCAAATTCTCGGCAGCTGCTCTCCTACGAGCATGTCGAGGATGCGAGTCGATCCCCAGCCGGTGCGCACGCGCACGGCGGGTCGAGCGCTCGATCCAAGCGGCACCACGCGGCCGATAATCGCGGCGTTCTCGCCGTAGCGGGCGGAACGCATGGCGGCTAGAGCCGCATCGGCTTGCTCGGCCGGCACGACGGCAACCATCTTCCCCTCGTTTGCCACCTGCAGCACATCGTAGCCGAGCATCTCGCAGGCAGCCTGCACGTCGGGACGCACGGGCACGGCATCCTCGTCGACCTCCATGGCAACATTGCTGGCCTGGGCAAACTCGTTGAGTGTGGACGCTAGGCCACCGCGCGTGGGGTCGCGAAAGCAACGCGTGCCGGGCGCTGCGGCCAGAACGTCGGCAATCAGGTGGTTGAGCGGCGCGGCATCGCTTTCGATCGTGCTCGAAAACGCCAGGCCCTCGCGTTGGCTCATGATGGCGATGCCGTGGTCGCCCAGCGTACCCGAGACCAGGATGACATCGCCGGGGCGGCAGTTGGCGCCGCTGAGCGCCACGCCCGTGGGAACCTCGCCCACGCCGGCGGTATTGATATAGACGCCGTCGGCCCCGCCGCGCTCGACCACCTTGGTGTCGCCCGTGATTATGGACACGCCCGCCTCATGCGCCGCCTCGGCCATCGTCTGCACAATCTGGCGGAGCTTATCCATGGGATAGCCCTCTTCGAGGATAAAGCCGCACGACAGGTAGCGCACGTTGGCGCCCGAGGTCGCGACGTCGTTGACGGTTCCGCACACGGCAAGGCGGCCGATGTTGCCACCGGGGAAGAACTGCGGCGAGACTACAAAGCTGTCGGTCGACATGGCGATGCGCCCGCTCGCGGGCAGCGCGGCGACGCCGGCGTCGTTGCCCTCGAGCAGCTCGGGCGACCCAAAGGCATCCAAAAAGACCTCATCGATGATGCGTTTCATCATCTGACCGCCAGAGCCGTGGCCCAACAGGACGGTGCTATCGGTGGCAGTACGGGACATATCGAAAACTCCAATCGTGGGTGGTGTCAGCGTGCGGGTGCGTCCGGGTTAGTCGCGGTATCTAAAGTACGCCGCGCAGCTGCCTTCGGAGCTCACCATGCAGGGGCCGACGGGGTGTTCGGGCGTACATGCGTGGCCGAACAGCGGGCAGCTGCTCGGCGTGATGGCACCGCGCAGCACGTCGCCGCAGCGGCACCCGCGCGGCTCGACCGTCGGCTCAATGGGCACGTCAAAGCGGGCGCCGGCATCAAAGCGCGCGAATTCGGGTCGGATGGAAAGACCCGAGTTGGCAATCGGTCCCAGCCCGCGCCACGTGGTGTCGCACGGCTCAAATACCTGCTCGACCAGATGGCGCGCTACGGGATTGCCGTCCGCATTGACGCCACGGCGGTAGGCGTTGTCGATTGCGGGCCTGTGCTCGACAATCATCTGGACCAGCATGCAGATGCCCTGCAGAATATCGACCGGCTCAAATCCCGTGACCACGCCCGGGGTATCGAACTCGTCGACCAAAAAGCTAAAGGGCGCCAAGCCCGTGATGGTAGCGACGTGACCAGGAAGGATAAAGCCGTCGATGGTCGTCTCGGGGTCGTTGGAGATCGTACGCAGAGCCGGCGGCGTGGTCTTGTGAGCACAGTAGACCGAGAAGTTCTGGAGCCCGCGCGCGTCGGCCTCCAGGATAGCGGCGGCAATGGTGGGCGTTGTGGTCTCAAAGCCGACGCCCATAAAAATGACCGGGCGTTCGGGATTTTGCTCGGCAATGTCGAGTGCGTCGAGCGGAGAGTAGACGATGCGGATGTCGCGCCCCGCCGCCTTTTGCGCGGCAAGCGAGGTGGACGATCCGGGCACGCGCATCATGTCGCCAAAGGTGGTGATGATGGCGCCGTCCATGTTGGAAAGCGCGATTGCGTGATCGATGTCGCGGTTGGCGGTGACGCAAACGGGGCACCCCGGGCCGCTTAACAGTTTGAGTCCCGTCGGCATAATGGAGCGAAAGCCATAGCGGCCAATGCTCACGGTATGCGTACCGCAGACTTCCATAAGGTTGATGCTGCGGTTGCCGACAAGCTCATGAATACGATTGATGAGCTCGCGAGCCGGTTTGGGGTCGCGAAATGCCGAAAAGTCGATACCGGAGCGAACCGGCTGCGCCGCCGCCACTAGTATGCCTCGGCCGGGCTGGTGGCGAGCTGGTCCTCTTCGGCCAGCTCGGTCATGGTATTGACGAGCTCGAGTGTCTCTTGGGCCTCCTGCTCGTCGACAATCTGAATGCCAAAGCCGGCGTGCACGAGAATATAGTCGCCTACCTGTGCCGTCGGCACGAGGCGCAGCGAAACGGGGCGCTCGATGCCCATCATGTCGACGGTCGCCTTAAGGTCGTCGTCGCGTTTGACCACTTTACCGGGAACGGCAAGGCACATAATGTTCCCCTTTTATACGTTTTGCGCTGGATAGGCGCCTAATTACCCATCAGTTGATGGTAGCGCTCGCGGAAGTCACGAGCAAACGCGTTACACCTGTGAGACGGCGGCGCGCAGGCTGGCAAAACGCCTATCGCGATGCTGTCTGCGCGAGGCGAGCGCGAGCGATGGCGGCCTGACCGTAGGCGATGCAGCCGTCGTTGACGGGCGCGGAGTGGGGGACCAAGACGGCAAGACCGGCGTCTTTGAGTTCGTGGGTAAGGAGCTGAAGCAAAAGTCGGTTCATGAACACGCCGCCCGAGAGCGCGACGGTATCGATGCTTTCGCGCGCGCAGATTTCGCGTGCGATTCGTGCCGAAGAGCGCGCGATGGCGATATGGAAATCGAGCGCGAGCCTGTAGGCCGCAGCGCCGGCCCTGATTCCCTCCAAAAGCGCCTCAATAAGCGATCTGGAGTTTAGAACATGGCGGGCGTCCGGACGGGATGATTCGGTTACGGAAAAGCCGGCTATATTGCCGGTGAGGCAGGCACTTTCACTGCTGAGCGCGCGCCAGGCGGCGGCTTCGAGTTCTATGGCGGGTTCGCCCTCGTAGGTTGCCTTGTCGCAGATGCCCAGAATTGCTGCCGCGGCATCAAAGAGACGCCCCATGCTGCTGGTACGCGGGCTGTTGATGCCGCGCTCGATCATGGTGGCTGTCACGCTGCGCGTTTGCTCGTCGAGGCTGTCCAAAAGCCGAGCGGCGCCTGGGTGCTCGAGCAGACCGAGCTCACTGAGCAGGGCAAAGGCGTTGCGGCGGGCGTCGCGCACGGAGGCCGCCCCGCCGGGGAGCGCCCAGGTGAGCAAATGCGCGGCGCGCTCAAAGCCGCCAAGGCCGGCAACAAGAAACTCGCCGCCCCAAATGGTCCCATCGGTGCCGGCGCCGGTGCCGTCAAAGGCGATGCCAAGGACGCGCGCGTCGGTTGTAAGCTGGCCCGCGGCGATAGCCTCAGCCATTACGCTCGCGATATGCGCATGATGGTGCTGCACCTCGACGAGCGGCAGATTGTGCTCCCGTGCCTGCTCGCGCGCCCACTGGCTCGATAGATAGCTGGGGTGCAAATCGCAGGCCAAGGCGGCGGGCGCCAAGTCAAAGAGATCTTCCAAGCGCGTGCGCGCGGCGTTCCAGGCATCGAAGGTCTCGCCGTTTTCAACATCGCCGATATGCTGCGACACAAAACAGGTTGCCTCGCCGTTCGTCCCTTCACGCGTGAGCGTAATCGTGGCCTTTTGTTGCGGCCCGCAGGCGAGTACGCAGGACGGAGCGCCGTCGAGCGCCGGCAACGGCAGCGGCTGGGGTGCATATCCGCGAGCGCGGCGAACGGGCATAACGGCGCCGTCGACCACGCGCACCACGGAATCGTCATAGCGCGAGAGAATCGCTCGATCGTTGCCGAGCAGCGCGTCGGCAATGCCGGCGGCAACGAGGCGCTCCCAGGCAAGATCGTCATCGGTCTCGATGGGCTCTTCGCTCAGGTTTCCGCTGGTCATGACGAGCGCGTGCATACCGCGGGCTTCTGCCGCGGCAAGCAACAGATGCTGAAGCGGGGTGTAGGGGAGCATAACACCGAGCTCTGGAAGGTCGTGCGCGACGGACGGCGCGAGCGCGAGGGCGTCGGGGGAGCCGCCGCTCTCGCAAGCAGCACGTCGGCGCAGCAGCACAATGGGGCGAATGCTGCCGGCCAGCAAGCCGCGTGCAACGTCGTTGACATGGCACAGGCGTTCAGCGTCGGCAAGGTCGCGTACCATAACGGCAAGCGGTTTGTTGCTGCGGCGTTTGCAGCGGCGAAGCTCGGCTACCGCCTGCTCGTTGGAGGCGTCGCATGCCAAGTGAAATCCGCCCAGACCCTTGATGGCGACGATACCGCCACCGGCCAGCAGCTCAACACAGCGGTCGATAATGGCGTCGCTGGTCTCGCGCGTGGTGCCGACGGCCGGCAACGCGGCGGCTTCGCCCGGCTCATCGCCCACGCTCGCTTCGCGCCACATGATATGCGGCCCGCAATCAAAGCAGGCATCGGGCTGCGCGTGAAAACGCCGGTCGAGTGGGTCGGCATACTCCGCGGCACACCTGGGACACATGGGAAAACAATCCATCGACGTGGCCGCTCGGTCATAAGGCAACGATCGGATGATGGTAAAGCGTGGCCCGCAGTTAGTGCAGTTGATAAAGGGGTAGTGATAGCGTCGGTCGGCGGGATCGAACAATTCGCGCAAGCAATCGTTGCAGGTGGCGATATCGGGCGAGACAAGCGTCGTGTGCGCGGTCTGGTCCTGCGATGCTACGATGCGAAAACCCTGTTCATTGGCGGTATCCCAACCGTGGGCTGCCAGGTCCACAACCTCGACATACTCTACGCGGGCTGCCGCAGGCGCATGCTCAGAAAGCGCGGCAACAAAAGCATCGAGTGCATCGGCCGGAGCGTGCACCTCGATATGCACGCCGTCGCCCGCGTTGAGCACCCATCCGCAAATGCCATGCGCCATGGCCTCGCGATACACAAACGGCCGCATGCCAACGCCCTGCACAATGCCCGTTACATGAATATGCACATGTCGCATGCGACACCCCTCATCAAAACCGACCAAATAGGGACAGGTGCGCTACAGTCCCAGGCTCTGCTTGGTGGCGGCGCACGTGAGCTCGCCGTGCTTAACGCCGCGCAGGCCCAGCAGACGGTCGGCCAGCTCGTAGACGCGCTCGCCGCGACCCTTGAGCGCCAGAATCTCTAAGCAGTTGTGGTGATCCAGATGCACGTGCATGGTCGATACGATTTCGTCGGTGTAGTCGTGCTGCACTTCGTCCAGACGGCGCGTCAGGTCGCCGGTATGGTGGTCGTAGATCATGGTGAGCGACCCGATAACATGCTCATCGGGCGTGCGCATCTGCTCCTTGGCGATCGAGGCGCGAATCAGGTCGCGCACGGCCTCGGAGCGGTTGGCCACGTCGCCGCGGCGCGCGATCTGTTCGTCAAAACGGCGCAGCAGGTCGTCCGGTGCGGTAACCGAAAAGCGGACCAGCTCGGAGCCGGAGCCACTACAGTGGCAGCCTGCGTCACCGTCCGCCCCGTGCGGATGCTCGTGCTCGTACCCGCAGCAGTGCTCGTGTTCGGCCACGTTACACCAGCTTCACGGAGCCAACGGAGTTATGGTCGGCCTCGATGGCCTCCTCGTAGCCCTCGAGTGCGTCGTGCGCCTCGTGGAGCGCCGCCATGGCGGCCTCGAGCTTGGCGCCAATGCGCTCCATATCAAAGTTCTCGGTCGCATGCAGCAGCTGATGGCTCCACTCGTGAGCGAGCTCAATGGTGTCGTCGACCTGCTTGACGCTCATGGCAAGCTGGCTCATGTTCATTCCGACGTCATGCATGG
>URIJ01000099.1 GCA_900547835.1 uncultured Collinsella sp. | reverse complement strand
GCAAGGGGCGCTGACGCGGCCCTCCCTCTTACACCACAAAAATTCGCGCGATCTCGACCGGAAAGCGCGTCCCGTTATTTGGCTGGATTCTGGGTCGCAGTTTCCAAAAGGACCCTGTTTGGGAAACTGCGACCCGTTTTGGACGCAAATTCTGGGACGCAGTTTCCGCGACGCCCAGTCAACCTATGCCCTCGCAACGCCCGCGCATAAAAAACGAGGGAAGGCACGCGTCCTTCCCTCGTTACGGGCAATATGTAGCCGCTCGCCTACATCAGGCGCAGGCTGACGTCCTTGAGCTGGGCGCCGCTAACGGCACTCGGGGCGCCCGACATAAGGTCGGAGCCGCTGGCCGTCTTGGGGAACGCCATGACGTCGCGGATGGAGTCGGAACCGGTGAGCAGCATGCACACGCGGTCCAGGCCCAGAGCAAAACCGCCCATCGGGGGCGCACCAAACTTGAGGGCCTCCATGAGGAAGCCGAACTGAGACTCGGCGCGCTCCTCGGTAAAGCCCAGGAGCTTGAGCATGGACATCTGCATCTCGGCGTTGTGGATACGCATACCGCCGCCGCCGGCCTCAAAGCCGTCCATGACAAAGTCGTAGGTGCACGAACCGGCTGCCAGGGGATCGGCCTCGATCTTGGCGATGTCGGTCTCGGTCGGCAGGGTGAACGGCTGGTGCTCGGCAGCGTAAGCCTTGCGGTCCTCATCCCAGTGGAACAGCGGGAAGTTGACGACCCACAGGAAGTCGTGGCCCTCGCGCTTGATCTCAAGCGCATTGGCCATGTGCGAGCGCATGCCGCCCAGGATCTCGTCAGAGAGCAGGCGCGGGCCGGCGGCGAACATCACAAGGTCGCCGGGCTCGACGTCCATGCGCTCGCGCAGAGCCGCCATCTCCTCGTCCGAGAAGAACTTGACGATGGGGCTGTTGATGGAGCCGTCCTCGCGGAAGGCGATCCAGGCCAGACCCTTGGCGCCAAACGTGGAGGCCACGCCGGCGAGCTTATCGATCTTGGCACGTGCCCAGGCACCGGCGCCCTTGGCGTTGATGGCCTTGACGACAGAGCCCTCCTCGTTTGCGGCAGTCGCAAAGACCTTGAACTTGGAGTTGGCAAAGATGTCGGTCAGGTCGACCAGGTGCATGCCATAGCGGGTATCGGGCTTGTCGGAGCCATAGGTGTCCATGGCCTCCCAGTAGTCCATGCGACGCAGCGGCGTGGGCATCTCGACACCCATGCGACCGAAGGCATCGGACAGGACCTCTTCGAGCGCGCTCATAACGTCGTTCTGGTCCACGAAGGACATCTCGATATCGACCTGGGTGAACTCGGGCTGACGGTCGGCACGCAGGTCCTCGTCGCGGAAGCACTTGGCAACCTGGTAGTAGCGCTCGACGCCACCGACCATGAGCAGCTGCTTCAAGAGCTGCGGGGACTGCGGCAGGGCGTAGAAGTTACCCGGCTGGATGCGGCTGGGAACGATGAAGTCGCGGGCGCCCTCGGGCGTGGACTTAAACAGGGAGGGCGTCTCGACCTCCATGAACTCACGGTTGTGCAGCGCCTCGCGAATGGCAAAGGTAAAGTCGGAGCGCAACTTGAGGTTGGCCATCATCTCGGGACGGCGGAGGTCCAGATAGCGATAGCGCAGACGGGTGTCCTCGCTGGTCTCGATGCCGTCCTCGATCTGGAACGGCGGGGTGACGGACGTGTTGAGCACCTCGGCGTGGTCGGTCAGGACCTCGATCTCGCCGGTCGCGAGCTTGGTATTGGTGGTCTCCTCGCCACGGGCGCGCACGACGCCGTGGATCTTGATGGGCCACTCGGGACGCATGGTCTCGGCGATCTTAAAGGCGTCGCCGTCGGAGTGCTCGGGGTCGAAGGTGAGCTGCGTGATGCCCTCGCGGTCGCGAAGGTCGCAGAAAATAAGGCCGCCGTGGTCGCGGCGACGGCTCACCCAACCGGTGAGGGTGACCTCTTCGCCCACGTTCTCGAAGCGAAGCTCGCCGCAGGTACGGGTGTGCATGGAATGCTCGTCGATGGGACGGGTCTGGCTCATACCAGTGATCCTCCTTTATGGATCTGTGCCGCCCCGTGTCGTTCCGGGCGGCGTCGTACAGATTTGCCCAGCCTGCGTAAACCGCGCAGCCAGACATGGCGTTCTATCTTATCGCACCCACGTCGATGTACCGCGAAAAAGCAACTCTTGCCCAAAGACTTGACGGAGACGAAACAATTGACGCGGCCTGGCCGTCGCCCAGGCGCGCCGCGTGCGACAATGTGCCCCAATACAACTGCACTCGGAAAGGCCCGCCATGACTGCACGCCTCATCGTTATGGATATCGACTCCACGCTCATCAACCAGGAGGTCATCGACCTGTTGGGCGAGGAAGCCGGCGTGGGAGAGCAAGTTGCACAGATCACCGAACGCGCCATGCGCGGCGAGCTTGACTTTAAGCAGGCGCTCGAGGAGCGCGTGGGGCTGCTTGCCGGCTTGGATGAGAGCGTGTTCGAGCGCACTTTTGAGCGCGTGACATTTACCCCCGGCGCGTTAGAGCTTGTGCGCTCGGCACACAGCAAGGGCTGGAAGGTCGGCGTGGTAAGCGGTGGCTTCCACGAGGTCGCCGACAAGATCGTGGCCACCGCGGGCATCGATTTTTGCCTGGCCAACCGTCTGGAGGTCGTGGACAGCAAGCTCACCGGTAAGCTGGCGGCAGACATTGTGACCAAGGAGTCCAAGCTCATCCAGCTGCTGGACTGGGCAGTTGAGTGCGGCGTCGATATGGCCCACACCGTCGCGATCGGCGACGGCGCCAACGACATCCCCATGATTCAGGCCGCGGGCACGGGCATCGCGTTTTGCGCCAAGCCCAAGACGCGCGAAGCCGCCCCGTTTGCCATCGACGAGCGCAACCTGATGCTCGCCATGGACATCATCCTGCGTGACTAGTCGATCCTTCTAACAATAGAATCAGTCTGTCCTATAGTTTCCGAACAATTTTGTCTTAGTGTTCGGAAACATACCCTTTGAGTGCTAGACTTTGCGCCGTCGAAGGGAACATATATGGATAAGCGAGATCTTGAGCAATTGCTGAGCGATGTTGCCGACGGAGTAGTCACCCCGGCAGTCGCCCTCGCGCGCATCCAAACGGCGCCAACCGCCGATCTGGGTTTTGCGCAGCTCGATCTTTCGCGCGGGGTGCGCCAGGGAGCCGGCGAGGTTGTCTACGGCGCCGGTAAAACCGCCGAGCAAATTGCCGCCATTATCGAAGCGCTGCGCGATGCCGGTCAGGAGCGCATCCTGGTCACGCGCCTGGACAGCGAAAAAGCAGCCCGTACCTCGGAGCTTCTCGGCAACGACATCGACCTGGGATATGCCCCGAACGCCCAGCTCGCCCTGGTGGGTGGCAAGCCCTCCCCCACCGGTAACGGACGCGTTGTCGTCGCCTGCGCCGGCACGAGCGACCTGCCCGTCGCCGAGGAAGCCGCGTTGACGGCCGAGTTCTACGGCAACGAGGTCGACCGCCTCTACGACGTAGGTGTCGCCGGCCTGCACCGCCTGCTCGCGCATGCCGAGGAACTTGCCCAGGCGCAGGTGGTCATCGCCATCGCCGGCATGGAAGGCGCGCTGGCGAGCGTTATCGGCGGCCTGGTGAGCTGTCCGGTCATCGCCGTTCCCACCAGCGTTGGCTACGGCGCAAGTTTTGGTGGCGTAGCTGCACTGCTCGCCATGCTCAACTCCTGTGCCAGCGGCGTTTCGGTCGTCAATATCGACAACGGCTTTGGTGCCGCATACCAGGCAAGTCTTATCAATCATCTGAGCGCCGGCACACCCCGCGCCCGCTAAGGAGCATTCCATGTCCAACCATCAGCATACGCTTATCATCGACGGCACCTCGGGCATCAGCGGCGATATGACCGTCGCGGCCCTGCTCGACCTGGGCGCCAGCGAGGAGCATCTGCACGAGCAGCTCGCCACGCTGCCGGTCGACGGCTTTTCGATTGCCGTGACGCGCGTAAACAAGCACGGCATCGACGCCTGCGATTTCGATGTCCAGCTTGCAGAGGAGCTCGAGAACCACGATCACGATATGGCCTGGCTCTACGGCAACGAAGCAGCTGTCGAGCATGTACACGAACACGAACACCACCATCATGACCATGGCGAGCACGAGCACTGCCACGACCATGACCATGAGGCCCACGGTCATGGCCACGAGGGCCATCATCACGCCCACCACCATCACCACCGTTCTTTGGCGGACGTCACCGCCATCATCGATGGCTCGCAGCTAAGCGATGGCGCCAAGCGTCGTGCGCTCGCCATCTTTACCGCGCTCGCCGCCGCCGAGGCCAAGGCCCACGGCAAAACGCCCGAGACCGTCATGTTCCACGAGGTAGGCGCCGTCGATTCCATCGTCGACGTCTGCTCGGTCGCCATCTGCCTCGACGACCTGGGTATTGAGGACATCGTGGTCGAGTCGCTTTCCGAGGGCCACGGCACCATTCGCTGCGCCCACGGCCTCATGCCCATTCCCGTCCCCGCTGTCGTCAACCTGTGCCAGGCGGGCAATATCGCCCTCACGCCTGCACCGGTCGCCGGCGAGCTCGTGACGCCCACGGGCGCCGCCATCGTCACCGCGCTGCGCACGTCCGACCAACTGCCCTCACGCTACCGCATCGAAGCCGTCGGCTACGGCGCCGGCAAGCGCCCCTACGAGGGTTGTTCCGGTACGCTCCGCTGCCTGCTCGTTCACGCGGACGCCTAGCCATGGATGCCCGCAAGGCAAAAAGCCGCGCCGCCATCGTTACGGCGTTCTCCGAGCTGCTGCGCGAAGAGGACTACGGCAAGATCACCGTCGGTGACATCATCGCTCGCGCCCATGTGGGTCGGGCCACGTTCTACGGCCTCTTCAAGAGCAAAGATGACCTACTCGCTGAGCTCGTGTGCGATATCTGCACCCATGCCCTCGACGATGACGGTACGCCCCTCGACGACCCACTCGTGCAGGTCGAGCATATCCTCAACAACCTCTGGGAGCGCCGCCAGGGCGTACGCGCCCTCGTAGCCGGCGCCGGCTCACGCGTCTTCGCCGACTGTCTCCGCAAGACCATCATGTCACGAGCAGCCGAAACCGTCCCCACCGACCCCGCAGGCCCCGCCGGCACCATGGACCGCAGCTTCCTACTCCACCACATAGCCTCAAGCTTCGTAGGAATGGTCCAATGGTGGGCCTGGCACAACTTTCAAGCAGATAAGGCCGACGTCGCTAAAGACTACCTCTCAGCCATAAAGCCCCTCTTCAGATAGGCGCCTCCTCCCAAGGCGTCATCCCTTCCCAAAGTATCGTCCTCATCTCAACGCCCCCAACAGCAAAACGCCCCTCACATCCAAATTCAGATATATGTTGGGTTGCTTGTTCCAACGCGACTAAAATCCCGCAGCCGCCCGCATGGGGTAACTTCCCAGCGCATTCCGCAGGACGCAAAAAGGCTCGCCGCACGAAGTGCGCAGCGAGCCTTTTTGCATGTCCGAGGACGCGCTGGGAAGTTACCCCATGCGGCCAGCGGACAACTATGTAGCCTCAGACTAGAACATGCCCAAGAAACCGTGCACAAACAGCGCGGCCAGAGCGGCACCGACAAACGGCGCGATGCCAGGAACGAGCAGGCCGTACTTCCAGTTGTTGTCGGCCTTGTTCTTGATCGGCAGCACCTGATAGGCCATGCGAGGACCAAGGTCACGAGCCTGGTTCATGGCGAAGCCGGTGATGCCGCCCATGCCCATGCCAACGGCCCAAACGATCAGGCCGACGCAGATGGCGAGCATCAGAACGTTCTCGCCGGCGCGGCTAGCGGCAGCAAGGATGGCGCTGATGAACACGAAGGTGCAGATAGCCTCGCAGAAGAAATTACGGGCATAGTTCGTACCCTCGGTGGTGGGGTTGGTCGAGAAGATGTTGCGCTGGGCAATGGGGTCGACGACGCCCTCGGAAGCCTTGAACTCATCGGCATACATAAGCCAAGCGATTACGGCGCCCACAAAGCCGCCGAGCATATCGGCAATCATGAAGGGGATGCAGCTGCTCCACGGCACCAGGCCTACGATGCACTGGGCAAGCACCATAGCCGGATTCATGCACACGGCGCCGCCAAAGACAAACAGGCAGACCGAGATGCCAAAAGACCAAGTGGTGATGGCAAACATGTGGCCGGAGCCCTGATACTTGGTGCCCTTAAGCACGGTATCGCAGTGCACGCCCACGCCAAAGATGATCATGAGGGCCGTTGCGCCGAATTCGCAGAGGAGTTTGGTAAGCATAAAACCTTATCTTTCTTGTCAATTATAAACGATTCGTTTAGGCCGCGCGCTAGTGCTGAGCGACAACAACGCCCAGGCCATCGGGAATGACGGCCACCTTGGCATCGGCACCCTTCATCTCAAAGGCGAGCTTGAGCGCCTCCTCGAGGGTGTTGACCGGCGTCATGTGCATATCCTTAATCATCTGGTGATCGCACAGGTCGGTGACCATGATCACGGGGTGATGCGCCAGGATGCGGGCAAAGATCTGGCTCGTCCACTGGTCGGGCAGGGTCTCGTCCTTAGGACGGTCGATGCAGGCGCGCTCAAACTCTGCCGGATCGTTGTCGGCGATGTTGTGATAGAAGCCCTCGCCGCCGTGACCGTCGGCACAACCGGCGACGTCGATGATCACACCGCCCTCGGGAAGCGTGGCCTCGGCAGAGCACATGCCCTTCACGGCCTGGTAGATGTTCTGGTCGAGCGGGTAGCCGCCGTTGGTGGTGATGGCAATCTCGCACTCGACGGGCTCAACGCCGGCAAGGCTCTTTACGAACTCGCAGCCAGCCTCGTGTGCCTTGTGGATGTCGCCGGCGAAGGAGCCAATGACCTCGTGCTTGCCGTTGAGCACCACGTTCAGCACAAAGGCAAGGTGAGCCATCTCGGCAGCGGCAAACATGTCCTCGCTCACGTGGTTGTGGCACAGGTTGCCGGCACGCGAATGGGAATCGTTCACAAACTGACCGTTGTGGTTGTACATGATGGTCTTGTAGCTGGCGATGCCAGGCAGGACGGACTTGCGGCTGCCGGAGAAACCAGCAAAGAAGTGCGGCTCAATAAAGCCCTCGGCAAGCAGCAGATCGCAATCGGCGGCAATCTTGTTGATGATGCACTCGCCGCCAGAAGGCAGGGTGCCGATCTTTTTCATCATGCTGTCGTCAGTCGCGACGTGCATAACGATTTCCTCGTTGGCAACGATCTCCTCGCCGTACTTGTTGACGAGCTCCTCGTGCGTCGACGGACGATGCATACCTGTAGCAACCAGAATACGCACGCGAGCCTCGGGCGCAGCAGAATGGATGTGATGCAGCAGAATAGGCATCGTCACACGCGAGGGAACGGGACGCGTATGATCGGAGCTAATGATGACGATATCCTTCTTGCCAGCACAAAGCTCCTCGAGCGAAGGCGAGCCATAAGGGTTGGCAAGCGACTCCTCCACCAGCTCTTCCTGCGATTTTGTAGTCTTAAACTCGTTTTGATGACCTTCCATCACACCCGCGAAGTTCTTATCCTCGAGCTCCAGATGCAACGTCTTGTGGTCAAACGGCAGTTCACATTCAAACAATGACGAGCGCCCTCTTCCTTTCAACTGACACACTAGATAAACCGTTGGAAGGATACGCCGCTCACCGAAAAACACCACCGTCCACCGACTCATTAACACAACGTTCATATTTGACCCACAACAAAACGGCCGCGATCCCAAACGGGACCGCGGCCGCTACAGTCGTAAGGCGAGAAGCGCGCCATTCTTCTCCTCAGCTTTAATCCCTGAAGACCGAGGACGAAGGGACCCGATGGGTCTCCCTCTGAATGCATTCCGCAGCACGAAGCCCTTTCCAAACGCGCGAAGCGCGCCATTATTCCCCCAGCCAGTAATCCGCCGAAGACCGGACATCGCAGGGTCCGCCATTAGTTTACTTTTAGGCACACTCCGCAGGACGCAAGAAGCCCTCGCCGCACGAAGTGCGCAGCGAGGGCTTCT
>URIJ01000098.1 GCA_900547835.1 uncultured Collinsella sp. | reverse complement strand
CGTGGTTGCCGTCGACGAACAGCACGGTATAGGGGCGCGACTCCAGCCAAGCGATGTCGGCGCACTCCTCGGCAGAGAAATCCCACGGAAAGCCAAAGTCGCCGGCAATGATGAGATAGCCGTCGCTCGTCAGGCTTTCCCCAAGATCCCAATCGCGCAGCTTTTGCATGTCGAGGCCGCCGTGAATATCGCCCGTCACATAGACCGTCATCGGATCACCACTTCCTTGTAAGTCGCTAGCCCACATTCTGCACGATCACTAAGTCAACCGTTCCAGCCCTTCCATCCTTTGGGACCTACCCCTCGCTCTTCCATCCAAACGGGTCAAACACCCAAAAGATCAGATCGAGCACGCCGCCGGTCATCATGGCGCCGGCAAGAGCCATGCAAACATGCAGAGAACTGGCACTTCGGAGCACATCAAACGGCCCCAGAACAGCCAGCAGCGCGACCGTTGCGCCGGCAAGGCACAGCACGAGGCACGGCCCCGCGTTCTTGACGCACTTCTTTGCGAGATGCTTGGTGTTATCACTCATCGATATCGAACTCTTTAGAGGACCGTTGTTTGGGTACATGCCGCCGCGGCAGAGCAGGGCGGCAGGGTAAGTGTCACATGTCGTGCGGACATGCTTGAGTTACCCTACAATTTAATGGATTTGATAGAATGTAGGGTAACTACTCGGAAAGGAGGCTCCATGTCCGTCTTAGAAGATGTCCTAGAAGAGGAATATGCACGCTCGAGCCGCCTCTTGGGCCTCATGGAGCAGGAAATCAGTCTCCTTCCAAAGGGCAGCATCCGCATGCGAAACATAAAGGGCCACGAATACTGCTATCTCAACTATCGAGTCGGCGACGAGGTCAAAAGTGACTATGTACCCGCTACAAAGGTTGATGAGCTGCAAGCCAAAATCGAACGTCGAAGGGCTCTTGCGGCCGCCATTAGAGAGCAGAAGCGATCTCAAAAGCTAATCATACGTGCGTTGGGAAGGGTGCCGAATGCTGACTGAGCAGCAGAGGTTTTCCTCTAAAACAATTTGAAAACCTTGCCGCATACATGCTGTTCGCATCCGCTGAGTCCGAGCCGCTGCCCAAGTCACCATGTACCCGACACACAAATAGTTACACGCGGAACTATTCCAAAACCGAAAGAACCACTGCAGTTAGTACCCGATAACCATAATGCCTTTTAACGGAACAGGCATGCGCCCGCTTGCATACAATGTTTTGAAAAAAGTTACGACCTTTTCGTAGTCTCTGCTTGAGTTGTCACCACTCTTGTACACATTACGAACGACTACACAAAGATATGCTGCATCCTGTATCATGCACGCTTCAAAAAAATCCTTCAGAAACTGGTTGTTCGCGACAGCGCGCCCGGCCTCAATCTCCACTATCGTGTTAGTGTCCCTATGGACGGCATCGACCTCAAAAGCTTTATCAATTAAGCCTTTCTCCCCATACAACACTGGCATCGATAGTTTCTCGTTTTTCTTTTTCCCCACCTCAACATTGAAACCAAATTGCTCCAAATCGAACGCCAAAATTCGGAGCACGCTATCGCTGTGCTCACTGTTTTTATCAGAACGAATCTGCTCAATATTTTTATCTACAGCTTTTACAACGTCCATTAACGGCTGCGGCGGACGACCGTTTAATGGGAAGTAAATCCAGTTGCACTCCATTGATAGTCCTTTCTCTATATTCATTCAGCCACTGCAGCTATTTTAAATTATTGTTATAAAACACCGACGACTAACGATGCCATAAACAGTCAATCGGTCAACCTTTTAGCAGCTAGCGAACCATGCAAGCAAACAGAAACCTTAATCAACATGACGGATTGGTGCTTTCGGTCATTAGCAAACAGAATCACTTGCCCATGGAGCCATTTACCCTTGGCCTTTCAATTAGGACTGGCGTCAAATGCCGCATGCCTAAGTAATATTAAGGTCCTTCCATGGCTGCCGTGTGTGAAACTCATACTTTTGCAACGCGATTTTAATCCATATGATCCGTTCGCCTTGCTTATCCCATTTCTGCCGCCGGCTTGTCATCGGCACCCCATCTCCCGCTATCGAGGTCTAATACTTTTCCCACTGCCACCCAAAAACTCATCCAACATTAATCTTGGCTCAAGAATCGCTTAATCTATAACCTGCACTATAGAGTTCGACCAAGGGCGGGGCGGCGCCACGCAGGCCGCCGAACGCAACGCTCGCGCCCGGGCAGATCGCCCGGCGTCGCGCCCATCGAACGAAAGGACAGGTCATGGACGACCTCGAAAAAGTTGAAACCATCCGCACCAAGTGCAACGTGAGCTACACCGATGCCAAGGCCGCGCTCGACGCCGCCGACGGCAACGTTCTGGACGCCATCATTTGGCTCGAGTCGCAGGGCAAGACCCAGACCACATCGGCGCATGCCGCCACCGAGTCCGCACCAGTCGATGAGCCCTCTGCCGAGATGGTCGCCGCGCAGGCCGCCTACGAAAAGTCGAGCGAAAAGACCGACTTCTCCAAGAAGATGGACAGCGTATGGGAGTACCTCAAAAAGCTCTTCCGCCTGAGCCTGGACACCAAGTTTATCGCCACGCGCCGCGATGCGATCATCCTCAACATTCCCATCCTGATTCCCATCGTCGCGCTGTTTGCCTGGGGCGCCACGATATGGCTGATGCTGATTGGCCTGTTCTTTGGCATGCGCTACCGCATCGACAGCGACGGCGACGTGCCCGGCAGCATCAACAACCTTATGAATCACGCCGCCGATGCCGCGGACGACATCAAGCAAAATCTGAACGACGACAAGTAATCGCAGACGGGGGCACGCATGGCACGGATCCTGATCGTAGAGGACGAGGAGAAAATCGCCCGCTTTGTGACGCTCGAGCTGGAGCACGAGGGCTACCAGGTGGAGCACGCCGCTGACGGCCGCACCGCCGTGGACCTGGCGCTGGAGCGCGACTACGATCTGATTCTGCTCGATGTGCTGTTGCCACAGCTCAACGGCATGGAGGTCCTGCGGCGTGTCCGCAAGCACAAGGATGTGCCGGTGATCATGGTCACCGCGCGCGATGCCGTGATGGACAAGGTGGCCGGGCTCGATGCCGGCGCCGACGATTACCTGACCAAGCCATTTGCGATTGAGGAGCTGTTCGCACGGATCCGCGTGGCGTTGAAGCGCTCGGAGGCCGTGCGGGCGGCTTCGGGCGTTGGCGGCGTTGGGGCCGGGGAGGGCGCTACGGGTGCCGATACCGCCGCGACGTCCCCGGCTAGCGACTCGGCCAAGACCTCTGCCGTGCCCTCCCCCGCCGTGCTCACCGTGGGCTCGGTTGTGCTCGACCCCGACCGCCGCGAAGTCACGGTCGGCGGCTCGCCCATCGCGCTCACGGCTCGCGAGTTCGACGTCCTCGCCCTGCTTATGGCGCACGCCGGCACCGTGCTCACGCGCGAGCGCATCGCGCACGAGGCGCTGGGCTACGACTACGTGGGCGACACTAACAACGTCGACGTGCACATCGCGCACCTGCGCGCCAAGATTGAAGACGCCGGCGGTGCCCGCATCATCCAGACCGTGCGCGGGGTGGGTTATGTCTGCCGTACGTAACGCCGAGGCCAAGCGCGTCACCTCCATCGCCCGCGCCATCAACTGGAGCTATATGTGGCGCCGTCTGATGAGCTATGTCTGGCTCGATCTGTTGCTGATGGTGATTGCGGCGGCGATCCTCGTCTATGGATACAACCAGACGCTGCCCGACGGCGCGTTTACCGCAGGATGGATCCCCGGCGCCACCGTTCGCGGCATGTCGCTGACGCCCGCGCGCGGCTGGGACCTGACAACGCTCACCTATACCGTCGAGCTTGCGCGTACCACCAAGACCTTCCCCCTCGCGCAGGACCTCATCGCACTTTGGCCCCTCTATATCGTTGTTGTAGGTTGGCAGGTCATCAGCATGCTCGATATGCTCGGCGGCGCTCGCCGTGTGCGCCGCACCATGGCGCCGCTCAACGATCTGGCCCTGCGCGTGGACGAACTCGGCCGCATGCAGCTCTCCGGCGGCAAGATGGAAACGCTGGAGCAGGCCATCGAGCGCGCAAGCGTCGACTCGCCGAGCGTCACCACCGGCGACGCCGACCTGGCAAGCATCGAGGTCGCGCTCAACCGCCTGCTGCGCCAGATGCAAGAGGCAAAGCTGCAGCAGATGCGCTTTGTCAACGATGCGAGTCACGAGCTGCGCACGCCCATCGCGGTGATTCAGGGCTACGTGAACATGCTCGACCGCTGGGGCAAAGACGACCCGGACGTGCTGGCGGAATCCATCGCGTCCCTCAAGGCCGAAAGCGAGCACATGCAGGAGCTCGTGGAGCAGCTGCTGTTTTTGGCGCGCGGCGATGCCGGGCGCACGGTCCTGCGGCGTGCGCATACCAACCTGGCTGCACTGGTCGGCGAGGTTTGCGAAGAATCGCAGATGATCGATGCCGGGCACACGTATCGGCTGGCCTTTGACGCTGCGCTTATCAGCGACCCGCGCTGCGACGCGCCCGTCGACGTGGCGCTCGTGAAGCAGGCTCTGCGCGTGATCGTGCAAAACGCCGCCAAGTATTCGGACGCGGGCACGCCCATCTCGTTTGGCGTAGCGCCGGATGCGGGCACGGGCACGATCGACATAAGCGTTGAGGACGAGGGCATCGGCATGAACCAGGAATCCGCAGCTCACGCGTTTGAACGGTTCTACCGCGCCGACAACGCACGCGATGCCGGCGCGCAGGGCTCGGGTCTGGGGCTTGCCATTGCCAAGTGGATCGTCGATAGCCATGGTGGTGTCATTGGCGTGACCTCAGTCGAGGGCGTCGGCAGCCGCTTTACGATTCGCCTACCACGGTAGGAAGCCCCTCGGCATAAATAAAGGGATAAGGCCATGCGGCCCTATCCCTTTTTGCTAGCTATAGCAGCTCATGCGCTACTCGCGGCACAGGTGCACGGCGAAACCGGCAAACTCGCGCTTAAAGTACACGAGCTTGGTGCCGCCGTCGGGCAGCAGCACGCGCGACTCCTCGTTGACCTCGAGCCCGCGCTCGGCAAACCACTTCTCGGCCGCATCGATGTCGTTGACAGCAAAGCCAATGTGGCCCTTGGCGCCACGACCGTTCTGCTTCATGATCTCGACCAGCGAATCGTTAAAGTACGAAACCGGGGTCTCGATAACGGGCAGGCCCATCATCGTCGAGAACAGCTCCGCGATCTCCAGGGCGTCTGCCGGGTCGGTGGCGTTAATGCCCACATGGGCAACGCGCATACCAAAGAGCTCTACCGGGTTGGCGTTCTGCTCACTCATGCAGTCAGCGCCTACTGAGCCATGACGTCAAGAACGGCCTTCTCGGCAGCGACGCGGTTCATGCCGGTCATGAAGGGCACGCCACTCACGTACGGGCAGGTGAGGCCCTCGGGGGCAACGGTGGTGGCGATCAGCAGGTCGGCGCCCTCGTCGCAGTAGTCCTTGGCCTCGGAGATGGCGCACTGCACGATCTCGTACTTGTCGGCATAACCGTTGGCGTCGAGCAGAGTAGCGACCTTCTGGGCAACGAGCGTGGAAGTAGCAGCGCCAGCACCGCAAGCCAAAACGATCTTCTTCATAGGTAATGTCTCCCTTCATGGTTTACTTTAGGTAAGTGTACCGCAGCGAGCGATGGCACTCGGCCTCGATGAGCTTTTATGCCAGTTTGCTTGCGCGCTGCGTATAATACATCTAGTACGTGTTGTCATACCGCTCGCTTTATGAGCGACTAAGGACCCTAATATGCCCGATTCCCGCACCCTCTGGACCGCCGTCGTCATTATTTGTATCGCCATATCGGTGTTCTTTAGCGTAAAAAAACGCACCACGTTTAAGCGCCTGCAACAGCTTATGGCTGCCAAGCAGTGGGACGAGTTCGATCGTTTGCTCGACGGCAAACTCACCAGCATGCTGTACCCGCGCTACAACCGCGACTACCTGCGCCTGAACTCCTATCTGCTGCGCGAGGACCACAAGCGCGCCGATGAGATGTTCGATTTGCTGCTGGGGCTCAATCTGCCCAAGATGCAGCGCGTCGACCTGGTCATTAAGGCCTTTAACTACTACGTTGGCCAGGAGGACCGCAAAAAGTCCAAGGAGCTGCTGCACGAGATCAAAGGCTTTGAGGGCGGCCAGGCCGAGGCAGTCGCACACGAATGCCAACTGATGTACGACACGATGATTCTCAAGCGCCACAACGACATTCCCGAGCTGGAGCGCATGCTCAAGGAGGCCGGTGACGACAAGGTCAAGAGCTGCCGCTTGGAGTATCTGTTGGCTCTGCAGTACAAGAACAAGGGCGACGAAGCCAAGTTCCAGGAGTTCCTGGAGAAGTCGGGGCAACACTCGATGGCCGTCAACGCGTAACGGACGGCTTGTGCTAGACTTCTAGTCTCACGGGGGCGTGGCGGAATTGGCATACGCAGGAGACTTAAAATCTCTCGCCGCAAGGATTGTGGGTTCGAGTCCCACCGCCCCTACCATATGGAGCTTTCGAGCCCGTGTCCCCAAGGGATGCGGGCTCGTTTCTTTTGGATGCCGGCGGGGCTCTAAGTTGCGGTGGAATAGTTCTTGTTTTGGTAGTTTACCAGCCCATTTAGGAACTATTCCACCGCAACTTAGGTTGGTATTTACACATTTTCCGATGGAAAAACGTGGTTGTCTCGCACATTTTCCGATGGAAACGCCCAAATGGCCTTATACTAGCCGAGAGGGTTGGGAGGCAATATGCAGCGACAGCTTATGAGTGAACTTATCGCTTGGAAATCAAGGGCGAATCGCAAACCTCTCTTGCTTAAGGGAGCCCGCCAGACAGGAAAGACTTGGCTTCTTAACGAATTCGCAAGCCAGCAGTATCGAAACGTCATTCGTTTTGACTTTATGCTCGAGCCGAGCACACGCTCGCTGTTCGATGGGGACCTCGACCCCAAGCGCATCATCTCCCAGATAGAACTCCTACGTGGCCAAACCGTAACGCCGGCAGACACGCTCATCATCTTCGACGAGATCCAAGAGGCGCCACGCGGGATCACCTCGCTCAAGTACTTCAACGAACTTGCACCCGAATACCACATCGTGGCAGCCGGTTCCTATATGGGCCTCGCGCTCCGACGCGAAAATGAGTCATTTCCCGTCGGTAAAATCGACCAGCTCACCATGCGTCCCATGGGGTTTGCCGAATTCGTTCGTGCCGTCGACGGCAACCCGCTCGCCGATGCCATCCTTGCCGCAGACATGAACCTTCTAGCAAACGTTACCGAAAAGCTCGAGTACTTGCTCAAGGAATACCTTGTTGTCGGCGGTATGCCCGAAGTTGTCTCCGCTTTCGCCGAGACACGCGACTTCATCGAAGCCCGAAGGCTTCAGCAGCAAATCATCAAGGCTTACGAATCCGATTTTGGCAAACATGCACCCGCCCGCATCATCGAGCGCATGAGGTTGGTTTGGAAATCCCTTCCCGGCCAGCTTGCAAAGGAGAACAAGAAGTTTGTCTATGGCGCCCTTCGTCCCGGAGCGCGCGCACGCGATTTCGAGGAAAGCCTCCAGTGGCTCACGGACTACGGAATCGTTCATAAGGTGCCACGTGTTTCCGCTCTAAAGGCGCCGCTCTCGAGCTACGAAGACCTCTCGGGCTTCAAACTGTTCTGCATCGACACCGGCATCCTCGGAGCGCTCTCCGGTCTCTCTCCGGCCATCGTTCTTAACGGATCCGCTGTTTTTACCGAGTTCAAAGGTTCGCTGACCGAACAATACGTCGCGCAGGAGCTTTTGTTCCAGGACAAAACTCCCGCGTATTGGTCCTCTACCTCCGGCAATGCCGAAACCGACTTTGCCATCGACCATACGGGAACCGTGCTTCCGCTTGAGGTCAAGGCGGCAGAGAACCTTAAAGCGAAGAGTCTGAAAATAGCCTGCGAAAAATTCAAGCTCGAGCGTTGCGTGAGGAGCTCCCTGGCGGCATATAGAGACGAGGGCATGCTCGTCAATATTCCGCTTTGGGAGATTGGGCAGATCGACAAGCTGG
>URIJ01000097.1 GCA_900547835.1 uncultured Collinsella sp. | reverse complement strand
GGGCTCCCATGGAACCTAAGCAGTATTACATCGGCATCGACGTCGGCGGCACTTCGGTTAAGGAGGGCCTGTTCGACGAGGACGGCAACCTGCTGGCCAAGGCCAGCGTGCCCACGCCTCCCATCGTTGACGCTGCGGGCTTTGCCGCGGTGACCGAGGCTATCGACCAGGTGGTCGCCAAGGCCCAGATTCCGCGTGCCTTTGTGGCAGGCATTGGCCTGGCCGTTCCGTGCCCCATCCCGGCATCGGGCGATGCCAAGGTCAAGGCCAACATTGCCATTAACCTGCCCGAGCTGAGGATCGCCATTCAAAAGCACTGCCCCGACGCGGTCGTTAAGTACGAGAACGATGCCAACGCTGCTGCCATGGGCGAGGCCTGGCTCGGTTCTGCCAAGGGCGTGCAGAATGTGGTGATGGTCACCATCGGTACCGGCGTGGGCGGCGGCGTTATCGTCAACGGTGACGTGGTATCGGGCGTTGTGGGTGCTGGCGGCGAGATTGGCCACATGTGCCTGAACCCGGCTGAGGAGCGCACCTGCGGCTGCGGCGGCCATGGCCATCTGGAGCAGTATTCCAGCGCCACCGGCGTGGTGAGCAACTACCTTGCCGAGTGCGAGAAGGCGGGCGTCGAGCCCATCGAGCTCACCGGCCCCTCCGATTCCAAGGACGTGTTCCAGGCCTGCCGCGAGGGCGACAAGCTCGCGCTGGCCGCGGCCGATACCATGGCCGACTATCTCGGCCGTGCACTGGCGCTTATTGCCAACGTGGTTGATCCCGAGATGTTCCTCATCGGCGGCGGCGCCTCCGCCTCGGCCGATGTCTACCTCGACAAGGTCCGCGAGCACTTTAAGCAGTACGCGCTCTCCGCCTCGCGCGAGACGCCCATTAAGGTCGCTTCGCTCGGCAACGACGCCGGCATCATCGGTGCCGCTTACGTAGCCCTGCGCGCCGCCGGCAAATAGCTGGTGCAAGGGGGACAGGTTACTTTGCACCAACATGGTGCAAAAGGGACAGCCTTGGCCCCCGTGCCTGCGCCCCAAAATATGCCGTGGCCCTTCCGTCTGCGAAGGCTCGGCATCGGCGTGCTACCATAGCTACGTCCAAGTACACATATCAAGTGGAGGATATCCATGGCAAACGTTCTTGTCTTTGGTCACCAGAACCCCGATAACGACGCCATCATGAGCGCCGTCGTCCTGTCCCAGCTGCTCAACCAGGTTGAGTATGCCGGCAACACCTACGAGGCCTGCGCCCTTGGTCAGCTTCCGGCAGAGTCCGCCAAGCTGCTCGCCGACGCCGGCATTGCCGAGCCCCGCGTGATTGAGTCCGTCGAGGCCGGTCAGCTCGTCGTCCTCACCGACCACAACGAGTCTGCCCAGTCCGTTGCCGGCCTTAAGGACGCCACGGTCTTTGGCGTTGTCGATCATCACCGCATCGGCGACTTCGAGACCGCCGGCCCGCTGCACTACATCTGCCTGCCCTGGGGCTCCAGCTGCACCATCGTCACCAAGCTCGCCGGCGTGCTCGGCGTTGAGCTTTCCGACGTCCAGGCCAAGCTGCTGCTCTCGGCCATGATGACCGACACGCTCATGCTCAAGAGCCCCACCACCACCGATGTCGACCGCGCCGTCGCCGCCAAGCTCGGCGAGCAGGTGGGCGTCGACCCGGTCAAGTTTGGCATGGAGGTCTTCCTCACCCGTCCGTCCGGCTCCTTCACTGCAGCCGAGATGGTCGGCAACGACATCAAGATGTTCGAGCCCGCTGGCAAGAAGCTGCTCATCGGCCAGTACGAGACTGTCGACAAGACTCGCGCACTCGGCATGATCGACGAGATTCGCGAGGCCATGCGCGCCTACGCTGCCGAGAAGGGCGCCGACGGCATTGTCCTGTGCATCACCGACATCATGGAGGAGGGCTCGCAGGTCCTGCTCGAGGGCGAGACCGAGGCTGCTCAGAAGGGCCTGGGCATTGCCGACGAGCACGACGGCGTCTGGATGCCGGGCGTCCTCTCCCGTAAGAAGCAGGTCGCTGCCCCCATCATGGCCGCCTGCTAGGTTTAGTTGACCAAACGCCACGACCGGATCGCGGACGCCCCGCGCTCCGGTCGTTTTTTGTGCACGTCGCCGCGTCGTCTCCTGGACAGGCGTGCCCGTGCCGTTGAGCAAATAATGTTCAACCTGTGGTTCCGCTTTTCGGTCACGCCTGCGTGCTTGTCGTGCAGGGTAGGCTAGATGCAAGCGTAATACATTAGAGCGCGGCGCCGCCACTTGGGCGGGCCGTGCTTTTTTAAGACGGGAGCTTTCCCGTGAAAGGAGCCGCCCATGGCAGCAACTGAGCAGCTGTTCAACGTTCGTGAGCGCAAGCGCTTTGAACGTCACGACATCTGGGAGCGCATCGCCGAGAACGGCACGATTTCCGCCGCCGTCATGGTCTTCGCCGCCATCGCCGCCGTCATTTGCGCCAATACCGATGCCTACGAGGCCATCCATCACTTTTTGGAGACCCCGCTGTATGTGGGTCTGGGCAACCTTACGGCCGGTCTTACCGTTGAGCTTTTCGTCAACGACTTCCTCATGGCGATTTTCTTTTTGTTGGTGGGCATTGAGCTTAAGTACGAGATGACGGTCGGCGAGCTCAAGAATCCGCGTCAGGCCATGCTTCCCATGTTGGCGGCGGTGGGCGGCGTCGTCGTTCCCGCCTGCATCTACCTGATCTTTAACCATGCCGGCGCCCGCAACGGTTGGGCCATCCCCATGGCAACCGATATTGCCTTTGCGCTGGGCGTGCTGTCGCTTTTGGGCAATCGCGTGCCCAACGGCGTGCGCGTGTTCTTCTCGACGCTCGCCATCGCCGACGACCTCATCTCTATCGCCGCCATCGCCATCTTCTACGGTCAGAGCCCCAATCCGTTTTGGTTGGGCGCCGCCGCGCTTGTGACCTGCGCGCTCGTGTGGCTCAACAAGACGCAGCATTACCGCCTTGCCCCGTATTCGGTACTGGGGCTGCTGTTGTGGTTCTGCATGTTCAAGAGCGGCGTACATGCCACGCTTGCTGGCGTCATCCTGGCCTTCACCATTCCGGCCAAGTGCGGCGTCAAGCTCGATAGTCTCACCGATTGGCTGGGCGAGTGCCTGCCGCTGCTCGATGACCGCTACGACGACGAGGCACACATCCTGGGCCAGCATGACTTTACCGTCTCGACCACCAAGGTCGAGCGCGTCATGCACCGCGTGACCCCGCCGCTCATCCGCATGGAGCGTCTGATCTCCACGCCGGTCAACTTTGTGATCCTGCCGATCTTTGCGTTCGTGAACGCACAGGTTCGCCTGGTAGGCGTGGATATGAGCACGTTGCTCACCGACCCGGTGACACTCGGCGTGTACTTTGGCATGCTGCTGGGCAAGCCGATCGGCATCTTTGGCATGACGTTCGCCTTGGTCAAGCTCAAGGCCTGCGAGCTGCCGCACAACGTCAACTGGCACATGATTGCCGGCGTGGGCATTCTGGGCGGTATTGGCTTTACCATGTCGATTCTCATCAGCGGCCTCGCCTTCCCGACGGCCCAGTTTGAGGTTCTTGCTGCCAAGGCCGCCATCCTTGCCGGTTCGGTCACCGCTGCCGTGCTCGGCATGATCTACATGAGTGTTGTCTGCAAGCATCCCGCGCCCAAGGGCGAGTAAAAGCTCGAAAACGGACACCAGAACCGGTTTGGATGCGTTCGAAACTCGGATCAGGGTGCTACTGGCCCACTGCCAGATACCCCCGTGGCCAAAAAACGCCGTTTGTGAGTACTGTCACAAACGGCGTATCATTTTAGGTGCGGAAAATAATGAACAAAGTTATAAGAACTGTACGTTAATGAGTGACCATCGACTTCCAATTTGGCGCTAGCTGACGGTGATTAGGGAGTTTCAAGTCGAGTTTTGCCGATTTCGACCGAGAATCGCTGCTACTAAAAAGGTAACAGTACTCATATTTGCCCTTTTTTGGCCACAAGCCCTAAAACAAGCCTCGCCAGGGTCGGGAAACGGGCCAAATCGTCGGCCTCGAGGCTTATTCCACGGTGCCGTAGACGGCGCCCCAGCCGTGGGCGGCCAAGGCGGAGTTGAGCTGGTCGCAAAGCGATTGGCGGTCGTAGTAGCCGGGCGGCAAAAGGTTGACGATTTCCATGAGATCGGGTGCCAAGTCCAAGATCTCGGCCTGCACGATCAGATCCAGGCGGTCGATGGCGTGGCGGTCGTAAAACAGTCCGTCGACCAGGCGCTGCAGGTCGCCGAATTCTTCGGCCTGGAACGATCCGTATTCCATAGTGCCTCCTTGGGCGCCCCACGCCGGCATGCGCGGCGATTCGTAATTTATTGCGATGTACTTAATCTATCACGGCTTCATAACGTTGCGGCGGTGGCGGTCTATACTTAGACGAACTGCAACGTACCGCTTCGCGAAAGGTCGCACCCCATGCAGACGATCTACCAGAAGATGGAAACCACCGAACTCGATGCCGCCATCGAGGCGCTCAAAGCCGAGGTCGCCGAGGTCAAGGCCAAGGGCCTGGCGCTCGACATGGCGCGCGGCAAGCCGTCGCCCTCCCAGGTGGACATCTCGCGCCCCATGCTCGATATCCTCAATGCCGACGCCGATCTGCACGACGGCAACGTCGATTGTTCCAACTACGGCTGTTTTGAGGGTATTCCCTCGGCACGCAAGTTGGCAGGGGAGTTCCTGGGCTGTCCCGCCGAGCAGACGCTCGTACTGGGTTCGTCGAGCCTGCTGATTGAGCACGACATCGCCGGCATGTTCTGGCGTTGCGGCTCGTGCGGCAGCGAGCCTTGGGAGGCTTACGAGGCCGCGCACGACGGCAAGAAGGTCAAGTTCCTGTGTCCCGTTCCCGGCTACGACCGCCACTTTGGCATCACAGCCGACCTGGGCATCGAGAACGTCCCCGTCGCGATGACCGACAACGGCCCCGACATGGACGAGGTTGAGCGCCTGGTTGCCACCGACGACTCCATCAAGGGCATCTGGTGCGTGCCCAAGTATTCCAACCCCACGGGCATCACCTTTAGCGAGGACACCGTGCGCCGCCTGGTCGAGATGCCCACGGCCGCGCCCGATTTCCGCATCTTCTGGGACAACGCCTACTGCGTGCACGACCTGTACGACGAGACCGACGAGCTCGCCAACATCTTCGATCTTGCCCGCGCGGCGGGCACCGAGGACCGCGTGGTGGCCTTTGCCTCGACGTCCAAGATCACCTTCCCGGGCGCCGGCATCGGCTTTATCGGTGCGAGCCCCGCGGTCATCGCTGAGTTCTCCAAGCGCCTGAAGGCCGGCCTCATCAGCGCCGACAAGCTCAACCAGCTGCGTCACGTGCGTTTCCTTCCCACCATCGAGGCGGTCAAGGAGCACATGAAAAAGCATGCCGAGTTCCTGCGTCCGCGCTTTGAGGCCGTCGAGCGCAAGCTCACCGAGGGCTTGGGCGACACGGGCTGCGCCACCTGGACGCACCCCCGCGGCGGCTACTTTGTGAGCTTCGATGGTCCCGAGGGCTCGGCCCAAAAGGTCGCCGCGCTTTGTGCCGACCTGGGCGTCAAGCTCACGCCGGCCGGTGCTACCTGGCCCTATGGCAAGGACCCGCGCGACACCAACATCCGCATCGCGCCGAGCTATCCCACGGTTGAGGATCTGGAAGCCGCGCTCGATGTGCTGGTGCTGGCTGTGAAGCTCGTCGCTGCCGAGCTTGCGCGTGCCGAGCGCGCCTAACGCACGGCTTCCCGTACTATCCGCACTTTCGATACGTAAAGGAGCGTTTACATGGATTTGGGTATTTCCACCAACCCCACGCCAGAGCTCTACACCATTAAGGTAACCGGCGAGATCGATATCTCTAACGCCGACAGCCTGCGCAATGCCATCGACCTGGCGCTCGAGCAGCCCACCGAGGCCGTTGAGCTCGATTTTGCCCAGGTGAGCTACATCGACTCGACGGGCATTGGCGTGCTCGTGGGCGCCGCGCACCACGCGGCCGACCACGGCAAGCGCTTTAGCTGCACCAATGTGCAGCCCCCGGTGATGCGCGTGGTTCAGCTGTTGGGTGTCGACCAGGAGATTTCGATCACCGCTGCATAATCTTTGCCCCCAAAAGGGCGTGCCGTTTGGCATATGTTTGTGATGCGCTCGGACGTTTTGGCGTCCGGGCGCTATACTTGACCGAATGAATAGACGAGTTCCGGCCGAATGGCGCGGTGCGGGCTCGACTCACATCGAGCCTTGGAGGTATGTGTGTTTGGTATTGGAGAGGGTGAGCTCGCGATCATCGTGGTCTTCGGCTTTTTGCTGTTTGGCCCGGATAAGCTCCCGCAGATGGGCCGTACGATCGGCCGTGCCATCCGTCAGTTCCGCGAGACGCAGGAAAAGATGACGGCTGTTGTTCAGTCCGAGATTATCGATCCGGTGAGCGAGGCCGCGTCTGCCCCGGTCAAGCCCAAGAAGGCTGCTGCAACCGACGACGATTCCGATGCGGACGAGGATGCCGCCGAGACGGCAGCGCCCGCCAAGAAGGAGACCTTTGCCGAGCGTCGCGCCCGTCTTGCCACCGAGAAGGCCGCAAGCGAGGGTGCCGCCAAGGGCGAGGATGCTGCCGAGGAGACTGAAGCCGAGGGTGCCGACGCCGGGTCTGCCGATGCCGCCGTCGAGTCCGAGCCTGCTGCAGAGCCGGAGCCCGAGCCCGAGCCGGCAGAGCCCACGACGGCTGACCTCTACGCCCGTCGTCCCCGCAAGCGCAAGGCCGTCGTCGACCAGCTTGCCCGCGAGCTCGAGGCCGAGGACGATGCCGCTGCCGATGCCCCGAAGGGAGGCGATGAGTAATGCCTATCGGACCTGCGCGTATGCCGCTCTTCGATCACCTGGGAGAGCTCCGTCGCCGCCTGACCATCGTGGTCGTCTCGGTGTTTGCCGCAGCCATCGTGCTGTATTTCGCCACGCCCGTGGTGCTCGACATCCTGGAAGATCCCATCCGCTCCTTTGTGCCGGACGGTAAGTTCTACATCACCACCACGCTCGGCGGCTTTGGCTTGCGCTTCTCGCTGGCCATCAAGATGGCCGTGGTCATGTGCACGCCCATGATCATCTGGCAGATTCTGGCATTTTTCCTGCCGGCGCTTCGCCCCAACGAGCGCAAGTGGGTCGTGCCCACGGTGCTCGCCTCGACGGTGCTGTTCTTCCTGGGTGCCATCTTCTGCTACTTCATCATCATCCCGGCGGGCTTTGAGTGGCTCATCGGCGAGACCTCGGCCGTCGCTACGGCGCTGCCCGACCTGGAGAACTACGTCAACATGGAGCTGCTCTTTATGATCGGCTTTGGTGTGGCGTTTGAGCTGCCGCTCATCATCTTCTACCTGTCCGTCTTCCACATCGTTTCCTACGCGGCCTTCCGCAGCGCCTGGCGCTACGTGTACGTAGGCCTGCTCGTGGGTTCGGCTGTGATCACGCCCGACGGATCGCCCGTCACCCTGGGCCTTATGTACGGCGCCCTGCTCTCGCTCTACGAGATTTCGCTCGCCATCGCCCGTGTGGTCATTACCGCGCGCGAGGGCAAGGAGGGCTTGTTTGTGAGTCGTCTGGACCTGTTCTCGGACGATGAGGACGACGAGGAGTAAATCGGTATGCACGAGGTTGGCATTGTCAACGGCATACTCGATACAGTGATTCGCGCGGCGCGTGGGGCGGGGGCCTCGCGCGCCGTTTTGGTTACGCTGCGTATCGGGGATATGACCGAGGTCGTGCGCGAGGCGCTCGACTTTGCGTGGGAGACGTTTCGTGACGAGGACCCGCTCACGCGCGGCTGCGAGCTTGCCGTGGAGGAGATTCATCCGCAAAGCGAGTGCCTGGACTGCGGCGAGGTCTTCGACCACGACCGTTTTCATTGTCGCTGTCCCCAGTGTGGCGGCGCCAACGTGCGCCTGCTGCACGGCCGCGAGCTCGATATCGCAAGTATCGAAATCGAAACCCCCGACGATTAGCCCGCTAGCCATCTGGTGATGGGGTATAAAGGGGCCAAAGTAAGGAGCGCTAAGTATGGCCGAGAAAACGATTGATATCGC
>URIJ01000096.1 GCA_900547835.1 uncultured Collinsella sp. | reverse complement strand
TCCGGGATGGGGGCGGGTTTCGAAACGCCTGCGGAGGGGAGAACCCCGTTGGGCGGGGACTATTCGTGATGCTACTGGCGTTGAGTTTTGAGCGATTGCGTTTGGCGTTACAGCGCCAAAATCCCCAGATGCTCAAGCAAGATCTTAAGCCCGATGAGGATGAGCACGATGCCGCCCACGATGGTGGCAGGTTTTTCGTAGCGCGCGCCAAAGGTGTGGCCGATCGCTACGCCGGCGATGGAGAAGATAAACGTTGTGACGCCGATAAGCGATACAGCGGGAACGATGTCAACCGAGAGCGCCGCAAATGAGATGCCTACGGCTAGGGCGTCGATTGAGGTGGCGATGGCGAGGATCAGGTACTCGCCCAGGTCAATCTTTTCGGCATCCTTGCCGTCGCCTTCATTCTCGTCCTCGGTAAAGGCTTCCCACAGCATTTTGCCGCCGATAAAGGCCAAAAGGATAAAGGCGATCCAATGGTCGATGGGTCCGATGATGCCCATGAATTGACTGCCGAGCGCCCATCCGATCACGGGCATGCCGGCCTGAAAGCCGCCAAAGAACAGGCCGAGCACTACGGCGACTTTAAGGTTGATTTTCTTCATGCCAAGGCCCTTGCAGATGGAAACGGCAAAGGCGTCCATCGAAAGGCCAACGGCGAGCAACACGAGCTCTGCGAGTCCCATAGTCTGACTCCCTCTCTGCGGGCAGGCCCGCGTGTACCTCTTGGGGGAGCAACAAAAAGACTAACCTTGGCACATGGTTGATTGGGTAGTCAAAAGAGCCCGTCCCAAATTAGCTATCTTAGCGGTGTTCGCTCATTCTGTAAGCATCGGATTTCGTGGCTGCTGCAGGGACAAACCGTGAGAAACTATTTAGCGTTTATGGAGCGTATACGATGGGAGCGATGCCTTGGATAAGAACGAGCTGCAAAAGCGTATGGAACAGGCCATCCGCCTGACGGCACCTGGTCAGCCGATCCGCACCGCCCTCGACATGATCATCGCCGGCCACCTGGGCGCCCTTATCTGCGTCGGCGATACCGAAAACGTGCTCGCCGCCGGTAATGACGGCTTTCCGCTCAATATTTCGTTCACCTCGAACCGTCTGTTCGAGCTCTCCAAGATGGACGGCGCCATCGTTATCGACGGCGACCTCACCCAGATCCTGCGCGCCAACTTCCACCTCAATCCCGATCCCTCGCTCGCCACGAGTGAGACGGGCATGCGTCACCGTACTGCCGCTCGCATGTCGGTGCTCACCGATGCCATCGTGATCTCGGTTTCGGCTCGTCGTGCCGTCGTCAACGTGTACGTCCACGGCAAGAGCTACGAGATCCAGCCCGTCACCACCATCATGAGCTCGGTCAACCAGCTCGTCGCCACGCTCCAGACTACCCGTCAGTCGCTCGATCGCTCCCTGCTGCGCCTGACGGCCCTCGAGCTCGACGACTACGTTACGCTCGCCGACATCACCGGCATTTTCTCGAGTTTCGAGATCATGCAGCAGGCAAAGACTGAGCTTAAGGATTGCATTGTCAAGTTGGGCAACCAGGGCAAGCTCGTGCAGATGCAGCTCGAGCAGCTCGCCGGCTCCAGCATGGATACCGAGTACGACCTGATGATTCGCGACTACGCGAGCGATTCTTCCGAGGCCAATGCCGAAAAGATCCGCGCCAACCTGAGCCGTATGACGCCCAAGGACTTGTCCGACCCGCAGCATGTGGCGGCGGTTCTGGGTTACGACGACCTGGACGAGGACTCCGTCATGACACCGCTGGGCCTGCGCACGCTTTCGCGCGTGTCCGTCGTGCGCGACGGCGTGGCCGAGAAGATCGTTGACGAGTACGGCTCGCTGCAGGAGCTCATGGACGACATCAGCGAGGATCCGGAGCGCCTGGGCGACTTTGGCGTCAACAACCCTGCCATTCTTGCGGACTCGCTGTACCGCATGAAGGGCACCAAACAGGGGAACGCATAATGGCGCCCGTATGCGCCGTGGTCGTTGCCGGTGGCAGCGGCCAGCGCTTTGGAAATCCCGGCGGCAAGCAGCTCGTTAATGTGGCGGGCCGTCCGCTCATGAGCTGGTCCATCCGCGCGTTCGATCGTAGCGATAAGGTCGGCCATATCGTCGTGGTTTGCCCTGCCGAGCGCCGTGCCGAGATGCGCCGCCTGGCCATTGACCCGTTTGACTATGACACGCCCATCAGCTTTGCCGATGCCGGCGATACCCGTCAGGATTCCACCCGTGCCGGCGTGCATGCGGTTCCGGCGGGTTTCGAATATGTCGCCATCCACGACGGCGCTCGTCCGCTCATTACGACCGAGGCCATCGACCACGCTATCGACGTGCTCGTGAGCGACCGTGCCCTCGACGGTGTCGTGTGCGGTCAGCCCGCGATCGACACGCTCAAGATCGTTGACGGCGATAATATCGTCGAGACGCCGCCGCGTGAGCTCTACTGGGCAGCGCAGACGCCGCAGATCTTTAGCGTCGATGCTATGAAGCGCGCCCACGCTGCAGCCATTGCCGAGGGCTTTATCGGTACCGATGATTCGTCGCTGGTCGAGCGCATGGGTGGGCGCGTCCGCTGCGTCCAGAGCCCACGCGATAACCTTAAGGTGACGGTGCCCGAGGACCTGCGTCCCGTAACCGCGATTCTGCTTGGCCGCATGGCCGAGGGAGAGGACCTTCCCCATGTTCAGTAACCTGCGCATTGGCCACGGCTACGACGTCCACCGTTTGGTGGAGGGGCGTCGATGTATCATCGGCGGGGTCGACATTCCCTACGAGCGCGGCCTGCTGGGCCACTCGGATGCCGATGTGCTCGCGCACGCCTTGGCCGACGCCATTCTGGGCGCCTGCCGTGGGGGAGACATCGGCAAGCTATTCCCCGACACCGATCCCGCCTACGAGGGTGCCGATTCGATGGTGCTGCTTGCCCGCGTGATGGACTATGCGCGTGAGCTGGGCTTTGAGTTTGTCGATGCCGATTGCACCATTGCCTGTCAGCAACCCAAAATCACCCCGCACCGCGATGCCATGCGCGCCAACCTTGCCCATGCCCTGGGCGTTGACGTCGAAAACGTGGGCGTCGCCGCCACTACGACCGAAAAGCTCGGTTGGGAAGGCCAGGGCGAGGGAATCGGCGCCTGGGCCGTCTGCCTGCTACAGAAAACCGTTAAGGAGTAACGAATGCGTATCTACAACAGCGCTACCCATAAAAAGGAAGAGTTCCAGCCCATCGAGTCCGGCAAGGTCCGCATGTACGTGTGCGGCCCCACGGTCTACGACAACATCCACATCGGCAATGCCCGCACGTTCATCAGCTTTGACGTGATTCGTCGCTGGCTCATCGCGAGCGGCTACGAGGTCACGTTCGCCCAGAACCTCACCGATGTCGATGACAAGATCATCAAGCGCGCCAACGAGCAGGGCCGTACGGCCGCCGAGGTCGCGACGGAGTTCTCCGACAAGTTCATCGGCGTCATGCGCGCCGCCAACGTGCTCGATCCCGATGTGCGCCCCCGCGCCACCAAGGAGATCGGCCCCATGATCGCCATGATCAAGACGCTTATCGAGCAGGGCCACGCTTACGCAGCCGATAACGGCGATGTGTACTTTGCCGTGCGCAGCGATCCCAACTATGGTCAGGTCTCGGGCCGCAACATCGACGACCTTATGGTTGGCGCGCGCATCGAGGAGAACGAGGACAAGAACGACCCGCTCGACTTTGCCCTGTGGAAGGCCGCCAAGCCCGGCGAGCCCAGCTGGCCGAGCCCCTGGGGCGAGGGCCGTCCCGGTTGGCACACCGAGTGCGCCGCCATGGTGCATCGCTACCTGGGCACTCCGATCGACATCCACGGCGGCGGCTCCGACCTTGCCTTCCCGCATCACGAGAACGAGTGCGCTCAGGCCACCTGCGCCTGGCACCAGGGCTTCTCCAACACCTGGATGCACACGGGCATGCTGCTGGTAGACGGCGAGAAGATGTCCAAGTCGCTTGGCAACTTCTTTACGCTGGCCGAGGTGCTCGAGCAGCACTCCGCTGCCGCCCTGCGCCTGCTGATGCTGCAGACGAGCTATCGTTCGCCGCTCGACTTTTCTTGGGAGCGCCTGGAGGGTGCCGAGAACTCGCTCACGCGTATCGCCGGTACGGTCGAGAACCTGCGCTGGGCCGCGAACCATGCGACGGCCGATGCCGATGAGGCAGCATCTGAGGCGTTTGCCGCCAAGGCCGCCGATACCCGTGCCACCTTTAAGGAGTGCATGGACGACGACTTTAACACCGCTGGTGCCATGGGTGCCGTCTTTGGCTTTGTGACCGAGTGCAACCAGTACCTGGAGCAGGCGGGCGATGCTGCCGACAAGGCCGCCGCGCTTGCCGCCGCCGACACGCTGGCCGAGCTGCTCGATACGCTTGGCGTTGAGCTCCCCGAGCCCAAGGTCGAGCTGCCGCTGGGCCTGCTGGGCGTTGCCGCCGGCCTGGTCGCCTACACGGGCGACGACGTGGACGAGGCTGCTGCCAAGATTCTCGAGGCCCGCGCCGAGGCCCGTGCCGCCAAGAACTGGGATCTGGCCGACGCCATCCGCGACCAGCTCAAGGACCTGGGCCTGACGATTGAAGATACCGCCGCCGGCACTCGTATCAAATCTCTCTAATCCCCGCGGGTTTCCCAAGCACCCGACCGCCCGAGCCACGGCACCTTGCCTTTCAATCGTCGGGCATGACCTCAAGGTCTATGCCCTCCTCTTTCAAGGCAATCTGCCGCACCTCGGGCGGTCGGTCTATTTGTTTCGTTTGATAGTTGTATTTAGGAGGTCGCTTTATGGCCGACAATCGCAAGCGTGCGCCTCGTGGCGGCAAGCAGGCTGCTTCTGGCTCGCGTCCGATTCGCCGCAACGACCGCGCTGCCGCTCCCAAGGGCCAGCGCGAGCGCTCACAGGCTGCTCGCCCGCAGCGCGAGCGTAGCCGCGATAACGTCCAGGTTCCCAAGGGCGAGTTTATCGAAGGTCGTCGTGCTGCCGCCGAGGCACTGCGTACCGGCTTTCCCGTCAAGTGCGCGCTCATCGCCGAGGGCGGGGAGCGCGATGCCGCCTTGTCGCGCCTGGTCGACGACCTCAACGCCGCGGGCGTCCGCATTAAGTATGTGCCGCGTGCGCAGCTCGACGCACTGTCGAGCCATGGCGCTCATCAGGGCATCGCACTCGAGGTTGGCAACTTCCCCTATGCTGATGTCGCCGATATTCTCGACCGCGCAGGCGAGGGCCCGGCGCTCGTCGTCGTGCTCGACCATGTGACCGACGACGGCAACTTTGGCGCCATCGTGCGCTCCGCCGAGGTCGTGGGCGCGGCGGGCGTCATCATTGCCAACAAGCGCGCCGCCGGTGTGACCGTCGGCAGCTACAAGACTTCTGCCGGCGCCGTCATGCACCTGCCCATCGCGCAGGTTCCCAATATCGCCCGTGCGCTCGATGACCTCAAGGCCGCCGGCTTTTGGGTGGGCGGCGCCTCCGAGCACGCCGAAGGCAGTTGCTGGGACGCCCCCCTCGAGGGCCGCGTTGCGCTCGTCATGGGTTCCGAGGGCGACGGCATCTCGCGTCTTGTGCTCGAGAAATGCGACTTTTTGACTAAGCTTCCCCAGCGCGGAATGACCGAGAGTCTCAACGTTGCCCAGGCGACCACCGCGCTGTGCTTTGAGTGGCTGCGCCGCAATGCCGGCGAGCTCATGGGGGAGGAGTAGCGCATGTCCAAGAAGAACCGCGCCAAGTCCAAGGCCAAGCGCTTTGGCGAGGGCTCGGCCAAGCCGATTGTTTCGGCCGCGACCTATGGCGTGGGCGGCAATGCGTTTGCGCAGGCCATCGCCGACCCGGTCTCGACGGTGCACTCCAATAAGCCCGAGCTGCTGGTGGTCGACGGCTACAACGTGATTCACTGCACGCCGCGCTACGAAAAGCTCGTCTACGACCATTCCGACGATCCGTATTCCAGCGACGTCCACGATATGGCGCGAACTGCACTCATCAACGACGTCGCCGCGTTTGCCCAGGGCCGCTACGAGGCCGTGATCGTGTTCGACGGCGCGGGCAATATCTCCAGCGAGCGCCCCAACCTGCCGGCCCGCGGCGTGCGCATCGAGTTTTCGCCGACGGGCGTCTCTGCCGATACCGTGGTGCAGAAGCTCTGCATCGAGGCGCGTGAGGAAGGCCGCGCGTGCTCCGTGGTATCGAGCGACGGCACGATCCAGGCCGTCGTCATGGGCAAGGGCGTTACGCGCATCTCGAGCCGTATGCTGGTGGACGAGATCAAACAGATCGATAACGACGTTCACGAGGCCGAAGAGGCCCCGCAGATCAAGATGACTCTGGGCAGTCGCCTGAGCCCCGAGGCGCTGGCAAAGCTCAAGGCCCTCCGCGGGAGGTAGGGGAGTTGGCGGGGCGATGCTGTCTCGCTAACTCCATTCAGCGATGTCGATCATTCTTTTGAGGCGCCACGTTAGCGCCTCTTTTAGATAAGGCAGTCTCGCTGTTAGAGCATCGTTTTTAGACAGAATCTCGATTGCCTCGTCAACGAAGCCTTCGAGTTTGTCGCCGTCAAACCAGCCCATGTCCTCGACGAGCAACATCTGTTTGGCGGGGCTTGAATGAAATTGTGCGCTGGTAAAACTGTGCTCTCCTGCCCGAAGCTCCTCAAGAGAAATGTTGCACCAGAGCGATGAGCCCGAATCGAAGATGGGGGCAGGTCTGCAAGCTTGCGTGTTTACGTTTCGCACGAGGCCGAAGTTGCGCCAATGACGATCGTAGTTGGCAATGATGTCGTCACATACGATCATGCGGTCAAGGGCATCCTTGACGCCTGTCACCCCGAGCTCCTCGCAGTTTGCTACATATCGCTCGTAGTCGGTTAGCCGTTCATCTGCGTTTGCGTGCTGGTTTACATAGAACGCAGGGACATACTCTTCTTCATCAGTTAAGAAGACATCGCATGTGCTCAGGGCGGAAGTGCCCGTGCC
Organism: uncultured Collinsella sp.; assembly: GCA_900547835.1. GTDB lineage: Bacteria > Actinomycetota > Coriobacteriia > Coriobacteriales > Coriobacteriaceae > Collinsella. The sequence goes on along the minus strand of URIJ01000096.1, from coordinate 1,092 downwards.
CTCGAGCGAGTAAGGCACATAATCGCAGGCGTTTAGGATGCGACGGTGGAGCGCGGTCGCCACCAGCTCGTTATAAGGTTCCTGGTCCAGGTGCGCTCCTGCCTTATGCAGAATTCGACGCCCGCCCTCGCATGTCCAGTACTTTTGAAGATTGCCGTCCGAGGTGTTGTCGGGCTTTGCGGCAGCCGCTTTTCCCTCTGGGGCAAAGGGTGCAATGGACAGCGAGACGTCATCAAAGGCGTTATTGAAGAAGTTGATATCCTCCCAGGTGAGACCGGAACCTTGGGGCCTAATCCAATACTGGTCGGATAAGGAGAGGCCGAGATTTCGCTGGACGAGTTCATCGGGAACATCGACTGCGGCTTTTGCAAGCAGGGAGGCAAGCCCAATGCGTGCGAGCGGGATACCGCGGCCGCGCCACCAGATGCGGAAGGAGTCGAGCGATATGGGGCTATTAGGGCCAAATACTCCAATAGGGGCGTGGGCGTAATCGATGTCGGCACCGATGTGGGTAAAGTCTTTTCGCGATGTGCTGTAGACCAGCTGAGCGACCTCGTGCGTGCGATTCATGAGGGTGAACGCGATCTCGCTCTTACCGTGGCCGCGGCGGGGACGTCCCCCCGTTTTGGTCACGGAGCGGAGTCGCGTGTCGACGCTGTCTTTGTCGATGAGCCATACACCAGAAGCCTTGCGGGCATCAAGTGCTCCGTTTTTTATGAGCTCCTGCACCCTGCGCGGGCTGATGCCGAGCAGCTCGGCTGCTTCCTTGGTAGTCAACATCGCGAAACCCTTCGCCAGAACGAATAGTTTTATATAGCCAATTGTAATTAAAACTATTCGTTCTGGCGAATGGTTTTAAGATTGAGGGCGCACTGACAGAAATGAACGGGCCTGGTACCTGTTGTTGCTGGTTTTTGCATATTTATATAACGCCGTGTGGCCTGTTGCGCCCCGTCCGTAATTCCTTTATTCTTAACAGGCTTCGCGCGAAAGCGCCAAGTGTGCCAGTGTGGCGCAACGGTAGCGCAACTGATTTGTAATCAGTGGGTTGCAGGTTCGATTCCTGTCACTGGCTCCATGAGAGTTTCGGGC
>URIJ01000095.1 GCA_900547835.1 uncultured Collinsella sp. | reverse complement strand
TTGTCTCTTAGGATTAGTTTGAGAAGAAGTCGACAGTACATTTAGAAGCACCTACATTCCTCAAAGCATCGTTAGATTAATGATGACAGACCGAATGAAGATACGTGCGACGGGGGCGAGGCGAATGGCTGAGCGGTATCGATACGCGGGTTCAACGGTATCACATTGGCCACATAGATTTTTAACTTACATTTCTACCCGCCCTTTTCGTAGAGTCTCCGATACGTGCTTAGCGCACCCTCGGCGCGTCCGGCAGGCTTTGCGAAATGGGATCCAGGAGACTTCGGCGCAGCATCATCTTGCGGAATGCTTCTAATGAGCCTCCCATCCTTCAAAAACAGAATCTCATCGCACAGCCTATCGACCGAATCCAAGATGTGGGATGACATGATGATGCACGTACCAGAATCGGCCAGCTTCCTGAGAATCTCGGAATGCAAGTCCACCCTGCTGGGGTCGAGCGCGTTCATGGGCTCATCTAATAGAAGGTACCGCGCGCCCGTCGCATACGCAATCGCCAGGGTAAGCTGCTGCTTCATGCCCTGGCTCAGAGTGCGGATCCTCATCTTCGCGAACTCGCCTATCTGCGTTTGTTCCACTATCTCTTCGATATCGCGAGCATGCGGCCACATATCGCAAACCATCTTGAGGTGATCTTCCGCACGCAATCCGGGATACAGCAGCGTCCCCTCACCAGGTGCATAGAAGATCATAGAACGGACCTCTCTCGCACCCGTACCCTGCACCTCATCCAGAACGATGCTCCCGTCCACGCGAGGACCCGGCAAACCTGCCATCGCACGCAGCAACGTCGTCTTTCCATGCCCGTTCGGAGCGACGAGACCGTAGACCGTACCCGGGGCAAACTCAGCGTTCACCGAATCTACGAGCACCTTCTTTCCATAAGAGATCGTCAGCGTTTGAAGGTCAATCATCGAGATCATCCCCTTTCGATCTTTGGAACACTCAGGCGCACCATCAACGGAGATACGGCGCCCAAGACCACCAGCAGAGCGCCCGATGCGCCGACGACCTCTCCAAAAGGCATCGCGTTCGTCCCTCGCCCAAGGAACCCAATCGTCCCCACCTGGGAAGCGGGATCAAACGAGGCGAATGGAGCCAGCAGCGCGACGCCCATGCCCACGCTTTCAACATGAGCGCTCAACGAACCCAACACCAAGAGAACCGCGCAAACCATTCCGGTGACAACGGGGTTGCGGCTAATCGCTGCTGTCAACGCAGCGACGACGGAAATCACGCCGTATGCCATGACCAGCAACGGAATACTGCACAACACCGCCTCCCCCACCATGGACGTTGTCGAAGCTCCCGCCCGAATGAGAGCGACGGGATACTCCGATCCACCCGCACCGTTCTTAATCAAGGACACAACCGCAGCGGGAACCATCGACACCAAAAGCAGCACCAAGCCAAGCAGGAGAGCCAGCGCAACAGCCGTCAGAAAACGCACATGCGCTGTTGCGGGGATCTGGAGAACCAGAAGGGAACGACACTGCAGGTGGGTGCACGCGAGCGATGTGACAACCACGGGCAACAGCAAAAATAAGGAGGGAAGCGCTGCCTGGAGATACGAAAGGAGGATTAATGGGGGCATCTTCGTACTTAACTCGTAAACCTTGGGGTCCGGCAAGCTCGCGATCGACTCAAGCAGAAGGGCGCGCGCCTCCGCACGAGAAGGAGTCTCTGGCTCGATTCCAATCGATTGCAGGAGGGTCGCATCTGCCGCGCTCAGCTCGCCTCGAGCGCGCTCGTATGTCGCAAGGCTTCGAAACCCCTCCGCAGGCGTAGGTGCATACACGAAACCCGAAAGAGCATCTCGCATGTTTTCCAGGGCCGTTTTGCCCTCGGCGTCCATATTCGCAGCGTCGCGCTCTAGATACCGATCTATTGAACGAAGCTCGCCATCCCTATACCGACCAGCGGAAACGCCATCGGTGTCGGGAAACATCTCAACCAGAGCCGGGACCAGCATCGCCGTCGACATTGCAACCGCGCATACGGCGAGGACGGGAGAATGCAGGAGCAGCTTTCCCATCGCTCTTACGTATGCAACGGCGGCGGTATAAGGGCCCGAACGAGTTGTCGTTTGCGAGGCGATGAAGGCACCCCTGTCAAGACCAGTCGGGAACATCGGACGCGCGCAGCCGCTCTTTCCAGCAACGCAGAGCAAGAAGATTGCCAGCACCTCGATCGCGATGGCGCATACGAGGGTAATTGCCCCACGCTCGAAGCAAAGTCCGGGCAGATTCACTAACTGTGTTGTTGGGTACGGGCTATAGGCGCCGACGGTCAACTCGGTGTTTGCATACGTAAGGGGATTTAACAGGGCGAATTCACGTAAAGCCATGGATCTTCCGTAATACCCGGGAACCATCGTCACCCCCATCAGGGCACATACGAACACGATTCCAAGCGTAGGGTTATTGGCAATCTTCACGGCAAGGTGAAAGACAAGCGAGATGAACGCTGCCACCAAGAATTGCAAGATGGCCGTCTGCGCGAACACCAGCCAAGCCGGTTTGATAACCGGAGTCGCATATTGAATGTAGCCTATCGGATAGAACGGCGAGCCCGGGCCATTCTTCACAAGCGCGGCGATTATCCCTGGAAGATTGATGGCGAAGACGGCAAGCATTGCAAAAGCACTCGCCCATACGCTCGATGCAACAAGTCTACCCAGCTCGCCCATCGGTGCCTGGATGATGAGCTTTTCACGTTTGTTAAGACGCGCGGCAAGGAACGAGACGGCAACGGCCGTTGCGACCCATAGCAAGTACTCCTTCGATCCGTCATAATAGGTGTACTCTCCATCCGATATCTGCAGAAACGGAAGTAGGGGAGAGAGCGGTGCCAAGATAAGACGTCCCGCGGCAAGAGGGTACAGAAGCGCGGGCATGCTTGATGAAGAGGTATAGACACCGTCCTCCCCCGCATTCACAAGCGCATCCGCATAGGATGCTGACAATTCCTGCTCAACGCGGGTTATTCCCGACTCGAGGTATTCAACCCGTCCGTCGATGCCAGCCGCACTCCTGAAGACTGGCAAAGCACAAAGAACCATCAACGCAGCAACGGCAACACGGAGCGACCTAGAGGAGAGGAGCGACCTAAAGATCACCTTCGAGATTTTGAACATACGTATCACCAGCTCGTTTCAACACGATTCAGCCCGATGCGCGGGGTTACGGTTGCAGCATGCTGTGATTACTTGCCGGCAAAGTCAATTTAACATAAACTGTTAAAAAGTAACCTGAGTTTTTTAAATTCTTCGGAGGTTATTATGAGTTCCGACAATCGCACTCCCCGGCTTCATTCCTTCCGCATCGCATGTGCGATAGCCTCTGCGACCCTTTGCGCCACCGCCATCGCACAAGTGGCGTTCTCCTTAAAGCCAGCAATCGAAGTGCTCGACAACCCTGTAATTGCAGACTCCCCCGCGTATCCAGCCCTTGCGATCTCGACATTGGTCCCTGCCGTCATCGGTATCGCTACGACCATCCTCAGCGCCGTTCTCGTGTGGACGATCAAGAGCGGAGACCCCTTCAAGAAAGGGTCTGCGACATGCTTGAAGGTGCTCGGCATTCTCTTCGTTGTTCAAGCTGCCACCAGCCTCTACGCCGGCTCACTCAAAACCTCCGTTTCGATGTTTGGCGGCGAGGGGGCCGTCGGCGCCCAAGAGATCGCTTCATCATTCGACTGGACCTCTCTGGTTCTCGGCATCGTCCTGTTCATGCTTTCCCAGCTCTTCCTATACGCTCGGGAGCTGTACCTCGACTCCGACGAGATTGCGTAAGGAAACGTCATGCCCGTAATTGTTCGCCTCGACAAGATCATGGCCGAGCGAAAGATTTCCTCGAACGAACTTGCCGAAAGGATTGGAACCACGCCCGTGAACCTGTCCCGTATTAAAAAAGGGCATATTCGCGGCATTCGCTTCAACACACTCGAGCAGCTATGCCTCGCCCTTCGTTGCCAACCCGGAGACCTTCTCGAAGTCATGAGCGAAGAGGATGCCCGAAAGGAGTTCGGACTCGATTGGTCCGCCGAGGATTAGAGGGCGGTCGTACTCGCCCTGCACACGGGGATGCGAATCGGCGAGGTCTGCGGCCTTCGGTGGTGCGATGTGGATTTCGAGACGGGCCTGATCTCGATCAGACACTCGGTGGCGTACGCGAAGGGAATGGGTTCGTTCATCAAGGACACCAAGACCCATGACGCCAGGGGTATCCCCATCGACCCGGTCGGCCTACTCCCCTTCCTGAAGGAGACCCACGAGATCGACTGCGGAAAGCTGCGCTTGCGCGGCCTTACCGGGGCGGTCGAGATCGGGGACTGCTACATCCTGTCGGAGCCGGGCGCGACCTTCGCGACGACAAGCTATATCCGCAGGGCGTTCAAGACGTTCTCGGAGACCAACGGCCTCATGGGCACCAACGACGAGCTGATCACGTTCCACGGCCTTCGCCACACGTTCGCAACGCAGTGGATCCGCCAAGGCGGCGATATCAAGGCGCTCCAATCGATCCTCGGCCACAAGGACGCCATGGCGACGCTCAACGTCTACGCCGACATCGAGCCCATCTCCAAAATCCATAACATGCTGCGCGCCACGCCGTGCCTTTGGCGCGGGCACCTCGGGCCGAGGGTCGATCCGGGTCCCATGTTCCAACAGAGGATCCAGGAGTCCATCGAAACGCTCCAGGCGTTCGGCTACGGCATCACCGAGCCGGACGACCGAAATATCGCCATACGCGCCGTGAAGACGAACAGTTGGCTCTAGCTCACCGAGTACGCGGCAGTGCTGGGCCCATCCCAACTGAGGTCACGGTGGTCCGATAGGGGCGCCGCCCGCGGCATGCGCCGCGGAGCGGTATCCCCTACCGAAGGGCGGGGATGCCCTCCGCTTCCAGTTCGGAATCAGCCGTCGGAGGCGTTCGGCTGACTGCGGGAACGGCCTGTCCGCTCAATGTGTTCGGCTGAGATCGGAAATCAACCCAACACGAGCCGGACACGCGCCAGACGGCTCTTCCCCGTACGGCCTTCCCCCTTACGCTCATGTTGCAGGCATGTAACGCCGCAGCGAGCGCGCCTTTTTTGCGCCAGACAGGTACAATGATGAACACTGTACCGTAGCGGAGCGCCCCGCGCGCGCCGCAACCACGCGAAAGGGTTTCCCATGGCCGAGATCTCGTCCTCCCGCATCGTCATCACCGTCCTTGGCAAGAACCGCCCCGGCATCGTCGCCGGCGTCACCCGTGTTCTGGGCGAGGCCAACGTCGACATCCGCGACATCACGCAGTCCATTATCGAGGACATCTTCACCATGACCATGCTGGCCGACACCGCCGAGTCCAAGCTCGACTTCGCCGAGCTGCAGAAGGCGCTGGCCGAGGCCGGCGAGCTTTCGGGCGTCAACGTGTCCATCCAGCGCGAGGACGTCTTCAACTTTATGTACCGCCTGTAGCGAGCAAGCCGCTGGGGATAGCCTGACGCGCGCATGCCCATGCAAGTCACCCCGATGCGGCCCGGAGAGGAGCGCACATGGCCTACGACGCCAAGAAAATCTATTACCGCTTCGACGACCACTTGAGCCGCCTGGTTCTGGATTACGAAGCAAGCCGCCAGATTTCGCCTGAGAGCGAAAGCCTCTACCACGGCCTGCCGACCGACCCTTATGACGAGGGCCTGTTTGTTGAGCACAATGTCAAGCGCGGCCTGCGCAATGCCGACGGCTCGGGCGTGGTCGCGGGCCTCACTCGCATCTCGGATGTGCACGGCTACAACAAGGTCGACGGAAAGGTCGTGCCCGATCAGGGCAAGCTCACGCTTCGCGGCTACAGCATCGAGGATCTGGTCAACAATGCCCAGTCCGAGAATCGCTATGGCTACGAAGAAGTCGCCTATCTGCTTATCACGGGCTCGCTGCCCAACAAAGAGGAGCTCGACGGTTTTTGCGAGCGCTTGGGCGCCTTTAGGCATCTGAGCGACGAATACGTCAAAGAGTTCCCCATGACCACGGTGTCGTCGAGCATCATGAATGTGCTCCAGCGCGCCGTGTTGCTGCTTTACGCCTTCGACGCCGAGCCCGACGCGATTACGCCCGAGCATGAGATCGACGTCGCCATTTCCATGCTCGCACGTCTCCCGCGCATCGCCGCCTTCGCACACATGGCCTCGGTCGCCAAGCTTCGCGGCTCCGAGGTTCACGTGCCGCACCCCACGCCCGGTCTCTCCACCGCCGAGACCATCCTACAGGTCCTGCGCGGCGGCATGGCGTTTACCCGCGATGAGGCGATGCTGCTCGACGTTATGCTCATGCTGCATGCCGAGCACGGCGGCGGCAACAACTCCACCTTCGCCTGCCGCGTGCTGTCGTCTTCGGCCACCGACCCGTATTCCGCCTACGCCGCGGCTATCGGCTCGCTCAAGGGCCCGCGCCACGGCGGTGCCAATGCCAAGGTTGTGTCCATGCACGAGGACATCCGTGCGCATGTCTCCAATTGGGAGGACGAGGACGAGGTCGCGGCCTACCTGGGCAAGATCCTCGACAAGCAGGCCTTCGACGGCACGGGCCTCATCTACGGCATGGGCCACGCCGTCTATACGCTCAGCGACCCGCGCGCCGAGGTATGCCGCCGTTACGCGCGCACACTTGCCGCCAAGAAGGACCTGGGCGAGGAATTCGCACTCATCGAGCGTATCGAGCGCCTGGCACCCCAGGTCATGCGCGACCACGGCATGACCAAGCCCATCTGCGCCAACATCGACCTGTACACAGGCTTTATCTACAAGATGCTCGGCGTGCCCGAGACGCTCTTTACGCCGCTGTTCGCCGTCGCCCGCATGGCCGGCTGGTCGGCGCACCGCATGGAAGAGCTCTTCTGCGCGCACCGTATTATTCGCCCGGCCTATCGTCCGGTGATCGAGCCGCTGGAGTACAAGCCACTCGCCGACCGATAGGACGCGGACCGTTATAGATCTTGAGCGTGGCCAGGGACCCAAGCCCTTGGCCACGCTTTTTTGCCAATAGAAAGGGCTGCATCAAATGATTGTGTTTTCCGATATGGACGGAACACTGCTGACGAGCGATAAGCAGATGAGCGACGCCACTTGGGCAATGCTCGACGAGCTCGCACGTCGTGGCATCGAGTTTGTTCCCTGCACGGGGCGTCCGCTGTCGGGCATCTTTGAGCCCATTCTCGCCCATTCCGCCGTACACTACGCGGTCTGTGCCAACGGCGCCAGCGTCTGGCAACTCGACGACGATGTGCCCACCGACGCCTCGTGCGCCACGCGCATCTTGAGCCGTCCGCTCGATTGCGGCATTGCCCACCGCATCCATCGCATTGCCGCCGGCCACGATGTGACCTTCGATATCTTCGCGGATGGACAGTGCTTCCTCCCCCGCTCGCTTTACGGGCGCCTGGATGAGTTCTGCGGCGGCGACCCCCACATCGCGGCTTCGCTCAAGCGCACACGAACACCGATCGACATGGATATCGACAGCAAGATCGACGAGGTCGAGACGCTCGAACGCATCGCCATGTACTGGCACGACCCGGCCGATCGCGACGCCATCGCGGCGGCGCTCGACACGCTCGGAGGCATTGAGGTCACGCGTTCGTACGCCATGAATATCGAGGTCATGGGTGAGGGCGCCACCAAGGGGACAGCCCTCACGTGGCTATGTGAGCATCTGGGCGAGCGTCTCGCCGACGCCTGGGCGTTCGGCGACAACATCAACGACATCCCCATGCTGCAGGCAGCGGGCCACGGCATGGCCATGATCAACGCCGAGTCCGAAGACCGCGAGGCCGCCGACGCCATCACCGAATACGACAACGACCACGACGGCGTCGCCCGCACCATCATGGCCGCCCTCGCCTAGTCATTGGCCAGTCACTGGGGATGTTCTTAAGACTAGTCACTGGGGACACTCTTCGCAAAAAGCTGCAAGGACTGTCCCCCACTGTCGGCAGAAAAGGAACGTCGCCAGCTGCCGGATTAGGAGAGACTCTCCAGCACGCGACGGAGCTCATGCTGAACGGCGTGGTCGCGGTTGCAGCCTACGACACGATCGGCCACCGCCT
>URIJ01000094.1 GCA_900547835.1 uncultured Collinsella sp. | reverse complement strand
GGTAATCGGCAACGACCTGTTCCCCGAGAGCGCCTTGGCCTTGCGCCGTGGCATCTTTACCAATATTGTCTATAAGGACCCGGTGAGCTTGGCCTACCGTGGCGCCAAGACTTTGGGCGAGTATTTGCTGTGGGGTAAAACTCCGGCGGAGCCCGTGCAGAAGGGTGCTGTGGAGATGGTGTTTGCCAGCAACGTCGACCGCTACTGCGAGCTTGCGGGAATTTAGCCGTTTGGTCAGGTACCCCCTCTTGCGACGTGCATTTTTTGGAGTATTCAGCAATGGCGTGTCCCGAAAGAGGTTAGGACGACTGTTTTAAGTGCCCCCGATGGCGTAATTCGCCATCGGGGGCACTTATTTATGCCGATTGGGCGCAATATGAGCATCAGATAGGGCTTCGAAGACGGTGCGCGGTGCGCTCCGATGCTGAATACTCCCAAAAATGCACGGCGGAACATGACCCACCTGGCCAAAGCGCTCAAGCTCGGTATTCGGGGACGCCTGCCAATTCGCAATACATACAAGTCACGGCTCCAGTAACCGTTGAACGGGTAAAATCGACCGTTCACCCCATGGTGGTTAGGTGAACGTTCACCTTTTAAGTCGCAATGAATTAGTATAGTGAACGTTCACCTAGAGGATAACGAGCGCATCGTGCGCCCGCTCCGCCAACAAAGGGGTTGTTTGATGAAAAACTTCATGGACGATCAGGATTTCCTGCTGAGCACCAAAACCGGTGAGGAGCTGTTCCACAACTTTGCCGAGGGCATGCCCATCGTTGACTACCACTGCCACATTTCTCCCAAGGAGATCTGGGACGACAAGCGTTTTGAGAACATCACCGAGGTTTGGCTGGGCGGTGACCACTACAAGTGGCGCCTGATGCGTGCCAACGGCGTCGACGAGCGCTTCATTACCGGCGATGCCCCTGCTCGCGAGAAGTTCCAGAAGTGGGCCGAGACCCTGGGCCGTTGCGTGGGCAACCCCGTCTTTGAGTGGAGCCACCTGGAGCTTAAGCGCTACTTTGGCTACGAGGGTGTCCTCAACGGCAAGACTGCCCAGGAGGTCTGGGACCTTGCCAACGCCAAGCTCGCTGAGGCTAGCTTTACCTGCCGTAACCTGATCAAGCAGTCCAACGTCCGCATGATCTGCACTACCGACGACCCCGCCGACAGCTTTGAGTGGCACAAGAAGATTGCCGCCGACGACAGCTTTGACGTTCAGGTCGTTCCCGCCATGCGCCCCGATGCCGCTTTGCGCATCGAGCGCGGCCAGGAGTTTGCCGACTACTGCAAGCACCTTTCCGAGGTTGCCGGCGTTGAGGTCAGCGACTTTGAGGGCATGAAGGCTGCCATTTCCAAGCGCTACGACGTTGCTCACGAGCTGGGCTGCCGCGCCTCCGACCACGCACTCGACTACGTTATGTACGTCCCGGCTACCGCCGACGAGATCGAGGCTATCTTTGCCAAGGGTCTGGCTGCCGAGCCGCTTACCGAGGAAGAGGTCCTCAAGTACAAGACTGCCTTTATGCAGTTCGTTGCCGGCGAGTATGTCCGTCTGGGCTGGGCCATGCAGCTGCACTTTGGCTGCAAGCGCGACAACAACCGCGCCATGTTCGCCAAGCTCGGTCCCGACACCGGCTACGACTGCATCTCCAACTACACGCCGTCCGACCAGCTCGCCGATTTCCTCAACTCCATCCAGGAGACCTGCGGCCTGCCCAAGACCATCCTGTACAGCCTGAACCCCATCGATAACACCATGATCGATACCGTCATGGGCTGCTTCCAGGAGGCTCCGACCGCCGGTAAGATCCAGAACGGCTCCGCCTGGTGGTTCAACGACAACGAGATCGGTATGCGCGAGCAGCTTACGGCTCTGGCTAACGAGGGCGTGCTGGGCAACTTTGTGGGCATGCTTACCGACTCCCGCTCTTTCCTGTCCTATCCGCGCCACGAGTACTTCCGTCGCGTGCTGTGCAGCGTGATCGGCGAGTGGGTCGAGCAGGGCAAGTACCCGGCCGACATGGAGCTGCTGGGCAGTATCGTGCGCGACATCAGCTACAACAACGCGGTCCGCTACTTTGGCTTTGACCTGGATACCGTCGAGGCCTAAGCCCGCATCGAATCACACCGAACTCGGGAGCGCCGTTGCCACACGCGGCGCCCCCGTTTTGCTTGCACGCTAACAGCTATCTAAGGAGAGACACAGATGGAGAACATCAGCTACGATGCGCTCGAGACGATCGGCTACAAGGGCTATTTGCTGCCCAAGGATGCTCCCGAGAAGGTTCTGCAGTTTGGCGAGGGCAATTTCCTGCGCGCCTTTGTCGACCGCTTCTTTGACATGGGCAACGAGGCAACCGGCTGGAACGGCAAGGTTGTCATGGTCCAGCCCATCAGCGGCGCCTTTGGCTTTGCCGATGGTATCAACGCCCAGGACGACCTGTACACCGTGTTGGTCCGCGGCAAAGAGAATGGCAACACGGTTGACGAGTCCCGCGTGATCAGCGCCTGCAGCCGCTGCCTTAACCCGTATCGTGAGGACGACTACCGCGCCATGATGGAGGTCGCCGTCTCCGACGACCTAGAGATCATCGTCTCCAACACCACCGAGGCCGGTATCGCCTATGACCCGTCCTGCAAGGCCGACGACATGCCACCCGCGAGCTTCCCCGCCAAGCTTGCCCAGGTGCTCCACACCCGCTGGGCTGCCGGTAAGCCGGGCGTCATCGTCCTCGCCTGCGAGCTCATCGATCACAACGGCGAGGAGTTGCTGCGCATCATGAACCAGTATGTGAGCGACTGGGGCTGGGAGGACGAGTTTGCGCAGTGGATGGCTAACGACTGCACCGTCTGCACCACGCTCGTCGACACCATCGTCCCCGGCCGCATCCGCGATCCTAAGGAGGCCGCGGCGGTTGCCGAGCGTCTGGGCTACGAGGATCCCTTCCTGGCCGTGCGCGAGCCCTTCCAGATGTGGGGCATCCAGGGTGACGAATCGCTCAAGGAGCGTCTGCCCTTCGTGAAGGCCGGTCTGCCGGGTGTCTTTGTGACCCCCGACGTCACCCCGTACAAGAAGCGCAAGGTCCGCATCCTCAACGGCGCCCACACCGCCTTTGTCCCGGGTTCCTGGGTTGCCGGCTTTGATATCGTGCGCGATTGCATGCACGACGAGACCGTCCGCGGCTTCATGAACACCATGCTCTACGACGAGGTCATCCCGACGCTCGCCACCGACCTGGATGTCGAGGATTGCAAGGCCTTTGCCGCCGCCGTCGAGAACCGCTTCGACAATCCGTTTATCGACCACGCGCTGCTCTCCATCTGCCTCAACTCCGCGGCTAAGTGGCGTGCCCGCGACCTGCCTACGCTCAAGGACTACGTTGCCGAGACCGGCAACCTGCCCAAGTGCCTGGCGACGAGCCTCGCTACGCTCATCTCCTTCTACACGCAGGAGCTCGTGTCCCGCGAGGGCGACGGCCTGCACCTGCGTCGCTCCGACGGCACCGAGTACACCGCTCAGGACGACGCCTTCGTGCTCGACTTCTACGCCGCCCATGCCGGCGCCGACGATGCCCAGCTGGTGCACGACGTGCTCACCAACGAGCAGATGTGGGGCGAGGACCTTACGCAGATCGCAGGTCTTGAGGAGTTTGTCGTCAGCGCGCTCGCTGTCGTGCGTGCCGAGGGCGCCAAGCAGGCCTTCGCCAACGCTCAGGCGTAAATTTCCGGCGCAGACGCGGGCGCGGGACGGCGTGCCCGCGTCTCGACTTCTGCTCAACCTGTAGGGTTAGGACCATTTGTAATGAATACTATCCAGATCAATCCGGCCGATAACGTGATCGTTGCGCTGTCGCCGCTTGCCAAGGGCACTGCCGTCGCGGTTCCCGGGGTGGGCGAGGTCGTTGCCGCGGAGGATATTCCGCAGGGCCACAAGATGGCCGTGCGTGCCATTGCGGCGGGGGAGGACGTCGTCAAGTACGGTCTTCCTATCGGTCACGTGACGGGCGACATCCAGCCCGGTCAGTGGCTTCATACGCATAACGTCAAGACCAACCTTTCGGGCGAGGTCGAGTATACCTACAACCCCACACATCCGGTCGTTGAGCCGGTTGAGCCCGAGACCTTTATGGGTTTCCGCCGCGCTGACGGCCGCGCCGCCACGCGCAACGAGCTGTGGATCATCCCCACGGTCGGCTGCGTCAACGAGGTCGCACGTGCCATGTGCGAGCAGGCTCAGGATCTGGTCGAGGGCTCGCTGGAGGGCGTTTACTACTTCCCGCATCCCTTTGGCTGCTCGCAGACCGGTGCCGACCATGCCCAGACGCGCCGTCTGCTGGTGGCGCTCTCGCGTCACGCAAACGCTGCGGGTGTGCTGTTCCTGTCCCTCGGTTGCGAAAACTGCACGCACCAGCAGGTACTCGACGAGCTCGGTGACTTCGATCACGAGCGCGTTCGTTTTCTCACCTGCCAGGATGTAGCCGACGAGCAAATCGAGGGCCACAAGATTCTGGCCGAGCTGGCAGACCTGGCAAAGCAGTCCAAGCGCGAGCCCATTCCGGCCTCCGAGCTGGTCATGGGTCTTAAGTGTGGCGGCTCCGACGGTCTTTCGGGCATTACCGCCAACCCCACGATCGGTCGCGTGAGCGATATGGTTGTCGCCCGCGGCGGCACGTCGGTGCTCACCGAGGTGCCCGAGATGTTTGGCGCGGAGAGCATTCTGCTCGATCGCTGTGAGAGCCAGGACCTCTTTAACGCAGCTGCCGACATGCTCAACGGCTTTAAGGACTACTTTATCAGCCACGGCGAGGTCGTCTATGAGAACCCGAGCCCCGGCAACAAGGACGGCGGTATTACCACGCTCGAGGACAAGAGCTGCGGCTGCGTGCAAAAGGGCGGATCTGCCCCCATCGTCGACGTGCTGCCGTATGCCGGTCAGGCTACCAAGCATGGCCTGAACATGCTGTGCGGCCCGGGTAACGACATGGTATCCACCACGGCGTTGACGGCTGCCGGCTGCCACGTGATTCTGTTCTCGACCGGCCGCGGCACACCGTTTGGCGCGCCGGCGCCTACCCTCAAGGTGTTCACCAATCAGCGTTTGTGCGACCACAAGGCCAACTGGATGGACTTTAACGCCGGCGTGGTCGCCACGGGCGAGCGTACGCTCGACGAGGCTGCCCACGACCTGTACCAGCTGGTGCTAGAGACGGCGAGCGGCAAGCTTACGAGTGCCGAGCGCCGCGGCTGTCACGAGATCAGCATCTGGAAGGACGGCGTCTGCCTGTAGCGGCAAGTGCGCCCAAGCATAGCGAGATGTCATCGGCCCCATCGGGAGTGTTCCCGGCGGGGCCTTTTCGTTTCATGGTTAAGTGAATATGTTGGTATGTCTGATAAACGTTCACCTATCTCATGGCTGTCCAGCATGGCACCTTTACCAGCAGAAAATAGGTGTGAGGATCTCAATTGTGTCCGTTCAGCGGTAAAAATCGACCGTTCAAGGATATTATTCAAGTGAACGTTCACCTGTCGTAAGCAATCGCGCATAATCTAACTAAACGTTCACCCTGAACGCTGGGCAGACAGATGTCAGTGTGGACTCAACTGTCTTGTTACAAGACAATCGAGAAAAGAGAGGGAGCTCGATGACTAATAAGATCGGAAAAAAGCGTAAGATCACATTCTGGACGCGCTTGGGCTTTGGTATGGGCGGTATGCTCAATTCCGGTGCCCTGACCTTTACGCACAGCTACATGGTGCTGTTCCTGTCCACGGAGTGTGGCCTGTCCGCAGGCGAGGCTGCACTGATCAGCTCGTTTGCCATCTATGTCAACGCCATTCTTTGCCCGCTGATGGGCTTTGTGGCCGATAACTTCTATGCCACCAAGATTGGCCGCATCTTTGGTCGTCGTCGTTTCTGGATCTTGCTGGCCATCCCGATGATGATCGCCGAGCCGCTCATCTTCGTGGCTACGCCGTTTGGCTTCCCGTACTACTTTGTGCTGTACCTGATCTACAACGTCGCGTATACGTTCTGCACCGCCAACCTGTCGCCGCTTACCATCGAGATGACCGACGACTTTAAGGAGCGTACGTACCTTACCGGCTACAAGCATCTCTTTGGTAACGCCGCCGGCTTCCTGATGGCAGCACTCGTCGGCTTTGGCTTTGGCACCTTCGGCGAGACCAACCCGTTCAGCTACTTCATTATTGCTACGATTAACGCTTCGGTCATGGCAATCTCGCTGCTCTGCGTGTACCTGTCTACGTGGGAGCACACCCCCGAGGAGGTCGCTCAGGAGAAGATCGAGAGCGTCGGCGAGGGTATCAAGAAGTTTTTCATCGACGTTATCTCTACCTTCCGCAACAAGTCCTTCCGCAAGGTCCTGTATGCGCAGGTCTCCACGAAGCTCGCCGCTGCCTGCTGGTCTGCGTGCCTGTCCTTCTTCATCGTCTACTGCCTGCAGATTCCTAAGTCCTACGAGTCCGTGATGGAGATGCCTGGCAAGGTCGTCGCTATCGTCTGCACCGCCATCTGGGTCGCCCTCATGGCCAAGAAGGGCTTCCACAAGTCTTGGTACCTGGCAAACGTCGGTTGCGCCGCGTGCATCATCGCCTACAACTACTTCGCCTTTGGTCAGATCAACGGCACCTCCACGGTCGCCATCGCCATGATCGCCTACCCCATCATCTTCGCCATCTGGAAGTTCTTCTACGTTGGCTTCCAGTATCTGCCCGATGTTCTGCTCAACTACATCCCCGATGTCGATGAGCTCATCACCCTGCGTCGTCGCGAGGGCATCTACAGCTCCGCACAGCAGCTCTGCCAGCAGATCGCCCAGGCTGTTGCCGTCAACGTATGGGCTATCGTCCTTGCTGCCTCCGGCTTCATTCAGACCGCCGGCAATAGCGACGCCGTGACCCAGCCCGCTACCGTGCCTCTGTATATCTGCGGCTACATGATCATCGGCTGCGCCGGCTTCTTCCTGCTCGCGGCCGTCCTTGCCCGCGGCATCAAGATTGACAAGGAGCAGTGCGACATCCTTTGCGACGAGATCCACCGTGTCAAGGAGGGTGGCAAGATGGCCGACGTCAAGCCCGAGGTCAAGGCGCTTTGCGAGGAGCTCTCCGGCTTTAAGTACGAGGACTGCTTTGCCCACAACAATGTTGGCTTCCAGGACGGCAGCGTAATTCCCGCCGAGTAGGGCCAACGCATTGTCCAAACCAAAGGGCCGTGCCACCGGAGATCCACCGGCGGGTGCGGCCCTTTTTTAAAAACGAGTAGTATGAACTTCTGATTACATTTGAGGGAGAGACCCATGGAGACGAACGTTATCTGGCGCAATGCCCGCGCGGCCGTTATCGAGCTCGACGATGGCGGCTACTTTACCTGTGCCGATACGTGGGAGATCTTTGTCAACGACGAGCCCGCCGGTACCACGAATACGGTCGAGACCTATGTCGACGGCCTGATCCCCGGCAAGCGCAACCTGGTTCGTTTTGTTTGTGGCGAGCGTGAGCTGAGCGTAGGTGTCACCACGCCGGCTGAGCCCTTTACCATCAACGTTCGCGACTGTGGCGCCAAGGGCGATGCCGAGCACGACGACACCACCAACATCCAGGCTGCCATCATGGCCTGCCCCAAGGGCGGGCGCGTGCTGATCCCCGCCGGTAGTTATCGCATCAAGTCCCTCTTCCTTAAGAGCAATATCAACATCGAGCTCGCCGAGGGAGCGGTGCTGTTGGCCCGTCACGATCGCGCGGCGCTTGCCTACATTCCGGGCACGGTCACAGGCGACGAGGGCGCCGGGCATGCCGGCACCGATATGCTGCCCCTGGGCCGCTGGGAGGGCGAGAGTTTCTCGACCTACTGCTCTACCTTTACGGGTCTGAGCGTGCACGACGTGTGCATCTATGGTCGTGGTGCCATCGACGGTCAGACCGATTTTGCCGAGGACAACTGGTGGAACAAGGACTTTAAGAACATCTTTCGCCCGGAGGAGGGCCGCGAGGTCGCCCGCCCGCGCATGATTTTCCTGTCCGAGTGCCAAAACGTGAGCTTGGCCGGCTTCACCGTCCGCAACAGCCCGGCGTGGAACATCCATCCCGTTCTGTGCGAG
>URIJ01000093.1 GCA_900547835.1 uncultured Collinsella sp. | reverse complement strand
GGGTCTTACGGTCGCGGGCCTCAACGCCTGGGACAACATGCGCTTGATTGATTACCTGGCGACACGCGGCGATATTGCCATGGATGACCTGGGTTGCTTTGGTTTTTCGGGTGGCGGCTACATGACGTTGTACCTGGCCGCACTCGACCCGCGTGTGCGCAAGGCGTTTGTCTCGGGCTATCTGTACGGTGTCGCTGATTCACTGCTGCACCTCAATGGCAATTGCAGCTGCAACTACACACCCGGACTTTGGCGCTTACTCGACATGGGCGATATTGCCTCGCTTATTGCGCCGCGCCCGTTGTTAGTGCAGAGCTGCGAAGAAGATCATCTGAACGGTTCGCGCGGGCTGAAAAATGTCGATGAACAGCTCAAGATCGTGCGCGATGCCTACAAGTTGCTGGGCCGCAGAGATGCTCTGCGGCACGAGGTGTGTCCGGGTGGACACCATCTGGGAGTGACACATCTTGTCGAGGATATCGAATGGCTCGATTCGCACGTTGCGAAATGCGACCGTGCATAGCCCCTTGGCATGCTGCAAATAACGGTACGTACCTGTATGGCCGCCAATGGGCGGATGAGGAGAAGATTATGGAAACGAAGAACTTGAGTGAATCGACCATTTGCTGCTTTGGCGATTCGACCACATGGGGGGATAACGGATGCGGCGCAGGCGGCAACGACATCTCTTGGACTTCGCATCTGGGCGCGTTGCTGGGAGGTGCAGTCGTCGAGAACTTTGGCATCAAGGGTTCGCGTATCGCCATCAAGGCCGACCGTACCGATTCATTTGTCGAGCGCTTGGACGGCATCGACGATGCGGCCGATGTCTATGTTGTCTTTGGCGGCGTTAACGACTTTAGCCGCAACGTGCCGCTTGGCGAGTTGGGCAGCACCGATGTGCATGAGTTCTATGGTGCGGTCGACTATCTGATCCGAACCATCACGGCGCGCTCACCTCAGGCAAAGCTCGTGTTTATGACGCCATGCAAGACGAGTGGTAAGCACGAGAAGGATATCCCGGCAAGCGATGAGGCGAACCATTTGGGTCTGACGCAAGACGCCTACGTGCGAGCGATGCTGGAGGTCTGTGACCGTTACTCCGTTCCGGTGATTGACCTGTATGCGCAAAGCGGCATCAGCCCGTTTTTGCCGGAGCACCGCGAGCTCTACATGCCGGACGGTCTGCATTACAGCCCTGCCGGCTATGAGCGCCTGGCGCATCGCATCGCTGCGGGCCTCACCGCCGTTTGCCGTTAAAAGTTTGCCGTTCACGGGGATTATAGGGTTAACGTTCACCCTATAATCCCCGTTCGCGTTACACTAGGGGAAACGTTCACCCATCAATAACGTCAGAGGGGACAGCAATGGGTTGCAATCAGATTCTGGACCGTTATATCGAGCAGTTGATCGAAACCTCTACGCCGCAGGCGCCGGCCTGGAACATCGAAAAGCTCCGTGCCGGTAAGGAGAACACCTGGAACTATATCGACGGCTGCATGATCAAGGCGCTCATCGAGCTGTACGAGATCACGGGTGAGCAGCGCTACCTGACGTTCGCCGACGACTACATCGATTTCTTTGTCCAGGACGACGGTACCATCAAACATTACAACCCCGAGGAGTACAACCTCGATAACGTTAATGCGGGCAAGACCCTCTACAAGCTCTATGACCTGGTGGGCAAGCCCAAGTATCGTGCGGCCATGGATACCATCTATCGTCAGCTCGAAACCCAGCCGCGTACCAAAGAGGGCGTGTTTTGGCACAAGGCCGTCTACCCCAACCAGATCTGGCTCGACGGCATGTATATGGCGCAGCCGTTCTACATGCAGTACGAGCTGAGTTTCCACAACCGTCGTGCCTGCTCAGATAGCTTCCATATGTTCCAGGTCGTGCACGACCTGATGCGCAACCCCCTCAATGGTCTGTACTATCACGCTTACGACGCGAGCCGCAAGCAGTTCTGGTGCGACCCGGTCACCGGCCTTTCGGCTAACTTCTGGCTGCGCGCCGAGGGCTGGTTTGCCATGGCGCTCATCGACACGTGGGAGCTTATGCCGCCTTCGATGTCGGCCGAGAAGGACGAGATCCGCAAGATGTTCCACGACCTGATTGACGCCATGCTGCCGTATCAAGACGAGAAGACCGGCATGTGGCATCAGGTCATCAACCTGCCCAATATCGCCCCCAACTACCTGGAGGAGTCGGGCAGCGCGATCTTTGCCAACGCCATCATGAAGGGCGTGCGTCTGGGCGTGTTGGGTGAGCGCTACTACCAGTACGGCCGTCGCGCCTTCGACGGCATCTGCGAGACCTGCCTTTCCGAGCACGATGGCCAGCTGGCGCTCGACAACATCTGCCTGGTTGCGGGCTTGGGAAACACCGCGCACCGCGAGGGCACGTTTGATTACTACATGAGCGAGCCTATCGTCAAAAACGATGCGAAGGGCGTGGCGCCGCTGGTGCTTGCCTATATCGAGACCATGCATCACGACAAGCTGGCCGGTAAGCGCGATCCGCTCGCCCCCTCGGGCGTGTGCTCCATCGAGGACCCGTTTGGCGGATACACCCCGGGCATCAACGCTCATAAGGGATGTGAATAACGTGGGGGCTATTACTCCGGGCGTACGTTTGCACGACCTTCCGCAGGGGACCGTCGAGGAACGCATTCGCATGGCGGGAGAGCTGGGCTTTTCGTGCATTCAGCTGCCGAGTAAGGTGCTCTACGCATCGATGGGGATCGATCGAGGCGGCCTGACCCGCGAGCTTGCCGACCATTTGCGTGCGGTGCTCGACGAGGCGGGCGTTTCGGTCGCCGTGCTCGGCTGTTATAAGAATCTGGCGACGCCCGATCGCCAACAGCTCATGGATAACTTTTCCGAGTACGAGGCATGCTTGAACTTTGCCCAGATGCTCGGCGGATGCCCGGTTGGCACCGAGACCGGTCGCCCCAATGCGCAGAACCGCGTCGCGGTCGACCGCATGACCGATGAGGCACTCGATGCGTTTGCAGACGGGCTTGCACACGTCTGCGATCGGGCCGAGGCCGTGGGTGGGCAAATTTTGATCGAGCCCGGTTGGAACGAGACGGTCAACACGCCAGATCGCTGCCGTGAGGTGCTGGAGCGCGTCTCGAGCCCGTCGCTCGGCGTGATCTATGACCCAGTGTCGCTGCTGCACCCCAGTGTCGTTGACGAAGCGCAGGAAATCACAGCGCGCATGCTCTACTTATGCGGCAGTAAGATCCGCGCGCTGCACGCCAAGGATTTTGAGGTCGTTGATAACGAGGATGAAGCCGGTTGGTGCGACGGTACGGGTTCGCGCCTGGTGTGTCATGGCGTGGGCGAGACGGGACGATATGACTTTGAGCCCGTGGTGGCCTGGGCGGCTGCCGCCTGCCCTGGGATTCCCTGCGTGGTCGAGAACAGTGTGCCGGCGACGGCGGCTGACTGTCTGGCGACACTCGAGCACATGTCCGCTCGCTGCGGGGCTTCGCATCGCGAGTTATAGCATTGGCTTTTGCCGTGGCGGTCGATTAAGTTTGCCTGACTGGGGCAGCGGTGAAGGATCTTTATCGTCGCCCCATTGGATTGAATCAAAAAGGGGAGTTGCGTGGCTATCCACATTGTCGAAGAGGCGAATCGTTGCCTGGGTTGTAAAAGGGCGTTCTGCCAGATTAAGGGCTGCCCGGTTCAGACGCCTATTCCGCAGGTCATTGACCTGTTCAAACGGCGTCGTCTAGAAGAGGCGGGCGAGCTACTGTTCCAGAACAATCCCATGAGCGCGGTCTGCTCCATGGTTTGCAACCATTCGGGCCAGTGCGAGGGCGCTTGCATTCAGGGCCGTAAGGGCGCACCCGTGCATTTTTCGAGCATCGAGAACTATATCTCGACAGCGTATTTGGACCGTAAGGAGTGGAAGCCCGCACCGTCGTGCGGTAAACAGATTGCCGTGGTCGGTTCCGGTCCCGCTGGTATTACCGTGGCTATCAAGATGGCCCAGCTGGGCTGTGCCGTCACGGTATTTGAGCAGCGCCCCGAGATTGGCGGTGTGCTGGAGTACGGTATCCCCGAGTTCCGTCTGCCGCGCTCGCTCGTGCAAAAGTACCGCCACGTGATGTGCTCGCTCGGCGTGCGCGTGCGTCCGTCGACCACCATCGGCGGTGCGCTCCACATCGACGACCTACTGCGTGACGGCTACGATGCGGTCTTTGTTGGTACCGGTACCTGGCGTGCCCGCAAACTGGGCATTCCCGGCGAGTCGCGCGGCAACGTGCTGTTTGGTATCGATTACCTGGTCGATCCCTCGAGCGTGGCGATCGGGCAGAACGTGGCGGTCATCGGTGCCGGTAATGTGGCCATGGATGTGGCCCGCACGGCGCTGCGTTCGGGTGCTCGCAAGGTCACTGTGTATGCACGCTCGCGCCATATCTCGGCCATCGACGACGAGGTCGAGCTGACCGAGCTTGACGGTGCCGAGATTGTGTGCGGCAAGGCGATCTGCGCCATCGACGATAACGGTCCGGTGTTCGAGACGGCTATCTTTGACGAGGACAATAACGTGGTGGGCTACGAGGAAGAGCTCGACCATGCGTCTGCCGACACAGTTGTGATTGCAGCTTCGCAGGTGCCCAAAGACAAGCTTGTGCTTACAACGGGCGGCCTAGAGACCGACCATCGTGGCCTGCTTTCGGTCGATGAGAACGGTATGACCACCGTGCCTGGCGTCTTTGCCGCCGGCGACGTGGTTAACGGCCCGCTGACGGTTGTTCACGCCGTGGCAGGCGCCAAGCTCGCCGCCGAAGGCATGACTGCCTATTTGGGTCTCTAACACATCCCATCCATTAGTTGCGGTGAAATACGGACTGTTTTGGCTGTCAAAAGCCTCGATTGCTCCGTATTTCACCGCAACTTTTTGGGGTTGAGCAGAGGCTGGAGGAACGCGCACGGTCGGGTGCTGCGCGGTTGCTGGTACGATAGGTACGTCAGCAACTGCCGCCGAGCGGCTCAAATGAAAGGAACCCTGTATGGAGTCCTCCGCCTACCCGATGCTCTTTAGTCCGATCAAGGTCGGTACGACCGAGGTCAAGAACCGCGTCTTTATGCCGCCGGTGTCCACCAACCTGGCCGATCATGGCTATGTGACCGACGACTTGGTCGATCATTACCGTGCCCGTGCCAAGGGCGGCGTGGGCCTCATCATCACCGAGGTCGTGACGGTCGAGCCTACCTATACCTATCTGCCGGGTGACATGTGCTGCTACGACGACACGTTTATCCCTGGCTGGGAAAAGCTCGCCGCCGCCGTGCATGAGTATGGCTGCAAGATCATGCCGCAGCTCTTTCACCCCGCCTACATGGCCTTTAACATTCCGGGCACGCCGCGCCTGATCGCTCCGTCCTTCGTGGGACCGTCCTATGCCCGTGAGGCACCGCGTCCTATCACGGTCGACGAGATTCACGAGCTCACGCATCAGTTTGGCGACGCCGCTGTGCGTATGCAAAAGGCTGGCGTCGATGGCGTCGAGGTCCATGCGGCGCATGCCCACGGCATGCTTGGCGGCTTTTTGACCCCGCTCTACAACAAGCGTACCGATGAGTACGGCGGCTCGCTCGACGCCCGTATGCGCTTCTTGCTCGAGGTCATCGCCGAGATTCGCGAGCGCTGCGGCAAGGACTTTATCATCGACGTCCGCATCTCGGGCGATGAGTACACCGATGGTGGCCTGACCCTCAACGACATGATCTACGTCTCGCGTCGCCTGGAGAAGGCTGGCGTCGACATGATTCACGTGTCGGGCGGCACCACCATCAAGCGCGGCTCTGCGATTCCCGCCGCCGGCACGCAGCAGGCCTCGCACGCCGCTTGCTCGCGCGAGATCAAAAAGCACGTCAACATTCCCGTCGCCACCGTCGGCCGCATCAACGAGGCCTGGATCGCCGAGGAGCTGATCGAGGACGGCGCTGCCGACATCTGCATGATGGGCCGCGCCAATCTGTGCGATGCCGAGTTCTGCAACAAGGCCGCTGCCGGCAACGCCGACGACATCCGCCCCTGCATTGGCTGCCTGCGCTGCCTGAACGGCATTATGTTTGGCAAGCGCATCTCCTGCACCGTCAATCCCGATGTTGAGCGCGACGAGGCCGGCTACGAGCCTGCCGCCGAGGCCAAGAACGTGCTCGTTGTGGGCGCTGGTCCTGCGGGCATGGAGGCAGCCTACATTGCCGCCAAGCGTGGCCACCACGTGGTGCTCGTGGACAAGCAGGATGAGCCGGGCGGCGAGATGCGCATCGCAGCCGTTCCGCCGGCAAAGCAGGAGCTCACCCGCGTGATCAAGTATCAGTACCGTCGCCTGGCCGAGGCCGGCGTGAAGTGCGTATTTGGCACCGAGCTTTCGGCCGAGGACATTCAGCGCGACTACGCAGGTTACGAGGTTGTCCTGGCTTATGGCGCCGAGCCCATCGCTCCGGCCTTCATGCAGGGCTTTAAGCAAGTTATGACAGCTGACGACCTGCTGGGTGGCAAGGCTTTCCCGGGCAAGAAGATCGTCATCGTGGGCGGCGGCACCGTCGGTTGCGAGACGGCCGATTACCTGGCCCCGCTGGTCAATGACCTGTCGCCGGCCAACCGCGATGTCACCGTCATCGAGATGACCAAGACGCTTGCCGCCAACGAGGGCGGTGCCGGCCGCGCGGTACTTATCACGCGCATGCTCTCTAAGGGCGTCCACGTGCTGACCGAGGCCAAGGTGACCGAGATTACTGAGGACACCATCAGCTACGAGAAGGACGGCGAGGTCCACACCATCACCGGTGCCGATACGCTGGTGCTCGCCATGGGCTACCGTCCTAACACTAAGCTCGCCGACGACCTGGCAGCTGCCGGCGTTATCACCCACGTGCTGGGCGACGCCAACAAGTGCGGCAACATCCGCGACGCCATCGGCGACGGCTACAAAGTGGCCTGCGCCCTCTAGTTGTGAATCTCGGGGACGATACGGACACGACGGCGGCTGTGGCAGGTGGCCTTGCCGGCATCGCGTACGGATGGCGAGCCATCCCTGATGCCTGGCTCGAGAAACTGCGTGGGCGCGACGTGATAGAGCGTTGCCTCTTCGATTGATGCACGTGCAATGGACTCCGTCAAGCTGGCAAACGAGCAGGCGCAGCCACTTCAGCAGACGGGAAGCCGTCTGCTAGGCTCTGGTAGCTCGCCCGCTGATCCAGGTTGACCAGGGACCATTACGCCATCGCGGCATCCACCTTCAACATGCTCGAGGCACCGCCCCAGACACGTCGGCGCGATGCCTCGATGGCAATGTGCCCGGCTGACAGTGGCTCCATGCACGAGAGGTGGCGTCTTCTAGCTGTCCGGCCCGATTGGCTGGCGGAGAAAAGCGTGGTAGCGCTGCGCAGAGGGGCTGACAAGGTGGGAGCATCCCTCTGCCGTCCCGCATAGACGTACCATGGTAGGGCGATGCACTTGCTTTTGAAGACGATGCGCTCGCTCTGCAATTCGTAGGGGGGCAATGAGCCATGAAGTACGGAATGAGGAAGCCAAGTGTCAAGAAGTCGATAAGTGCCAGGACAAGGGGCCGGGCTACCCGTGCGGTGAAGAGGGCGCTCATCCCTGGATACGGCAAGAAGGGCATGGGCCTTCTCCATCCGAAGAAGGCCCTCTACAACAAGGTCTACCGCAAGACCACCTTCGGACTGGGCGACATCCTCAAGCACCTCAAATGACCCAGGGGCCCCGCAAAGCGGCGTCGCCCTATAGATGATCGCTCCAGCACACGGCGCAATCTGGCGCGACAACCCCATGCAGATCGTCGACCTCTATGACAAGTGGTCGCGCGAGTACCAAGAGGACCAGGTCACGGTGGTCTACGACACGATGTGGGAGGGCACGACCAAGAGCGCTCACGAGATTGCGGCAGAGGTCGCACGTCAGAGCCCGAGCACCGTCGTGAAGGTCTTCTCGATTGCGCATG
Source organism: uncultured Collinsella sp. (assembly GCA_900547835.1). GTDB lineage: Bacteria > Actinomycetota > Coriobacteriia > Coriobacteriales > Coriobacteriaceae > Collinsella. The sequence continues at coordinate 162 of URIJ01000093.1, read as the reverse complement.
CCGACAAGAACGAGATCATGACCGAGGTCTTCAAATCGAAGGCGATCGCGGTGGGTTCGCCGACGGTGCTTGGCAGCGGTCAGCGCCCTCATTGGTGCAACGGAGGATGCCGGGGGAGAAGGTGCTGGGCCTGCCATGAGAAAGTACGTGTGCAACGTCTGC
>URIJ01000092.1 GCA_900547835.1 uncultured Collinsella sp. | reverse complement strand
CCACGATATCGTCGATACGGTTGAGGAACTCGGGGCGGAAGGTCTGAGCCATGGCGGCGTCGACCTGATGGCGCATCTCCTCCTCGTCCTTACCGGACAGATCGGCGATGGCCTTGGAGCCCACGTTGGACGTCATGATGATAATCGTGTTCTTGAAGGACACCTGGCGACCCTGGCCATCGGTCAGACGGCCGTCGTCAAGCACCTGCAACAGCACGTTAAAGACATCCGGATGGGCCTTCTCCATCTCGTCGAGCAAGATCACGGAGTAGGGACGACGGCGCACGGCCTCGGTGAGCTGGCCGCCCTCGTCGTAGCCCACGTATCCCGGAGGCGCACCGATCAGACGCTGGACGCTGAACTTCTCCATGTACTCGGACATGTCGATACGCACGAGCGCGCGCTCGTCATCGAACAGGCACTCGGCAAGCGCCTTGGCGAGCTCGGTCTTGCCCACGCCGGTGGGGCCCAGGAAGAAGAAGCTGCCGATGGGCTTGTCCGGATCGGAGAGGCCCGCACGGCTGCGGCGCACGGCCGCGGCAACGGCGGAGACGGCCTCGTCCTGACCGATGACGCGCTTATGCAGCTCACCCTCCAAGCCCTTCAGCTTGTCGAGCTCGCCCTGCATCATCTTGGACACGGGCACGCCGGTCCAGGCGCTCACGACCTCGGCGATCTCATCGGAGGTCACCTGCTCGTTCAGGCCCTCGCCATTCTGCTGCTTTTGCGCCTCGAGTGCGGCCTCGGACTCCTGAATCTGCTGCTGCAGGCCCGGAATCACGGAGAAGCGCAGCTCGGACGCACGGCCCAGGTCGCCGTTGCGCGTCGCGCGCTCCTCTTCGCTTCTGGCCTCGTCGAGCTGACCCTTAAGCTCCTGCACGTGGTCGATGGCGTTCTTCTGGTTGAGCCAGCCGGCCTTTTGCACGTTGAGCTTTTCTTGGACCTCGGCAATCTCCTGGCGCAGGGCCTCCAGACGCTCCTTGGAGGCGTCATCGGTCTCTTTCATGAGCGCCTGTTCCTCGATCTGCAGCTGGGTGAGCTGACGCGTGGTGGCGTCGATCTCGACCGGCATGCTGTCGAGCTCCATGCGCAGGCGGCTTGCGGCCTCATCGACCAGGTCGATGGCCTTGTCGGGCAGGAAACGGTCGGCGATGTAGCGATCGGAGAGGTCGGCAGCCGCCACGAGCGCGCCATCGGTGATATGCACGCCGTGGAAGATCTCGTACTTCTCCTTGAGGCCACGCAGGATCGAGATGGTGTCCTCGACGGTAGGCTCGGAGACCATCACGGTCTGGAAACGACGCGCGAGCGCCGCGTCCTTCTCGATGTACTTGCGGTATTCGTCGAGCGTAGTCGCGCCGATCGCGTGCAGATCACCACGGGCAAGCGCCGGCTTCAGGATGTTGCCGGCGTCCATGGAGCCCTCGGTGGCACCCGCGCCCACGATGGTGTGCAGCTCATCGATGAACAGGATGACCTTGCCTTCGGACTTTTGGACTTCCTTGAGTACAGCCTTCAAGCGGTCCTCGAACTCGCCACGATACTTGGCACCGGCGACCAGCGCGCTCATGTCGAGCTCGATAAGGTCGCGGTCGCGCAGGGTGCTCGGCACGTCGCCGGCCACGATACGCTGGGCGATGCCCTCGACGATGGCCGTCTTGCCGACGCCCGGCTCGCCGATGAGCACAGGGTTATTCTTGGTGCGGCGGGACAGGACCTGAATGGTACGGCGGATCTCGTCGGTACGGCCAATGACCGGGTCGAGCTTGCCGGCGCGGGCAAGGTCACATATATTGCGGCCGTACTGTTCCAGTGCCTCAAACTGGGTCTTGTCCTCGGCAGACGTCACGCGGTCATCGCCACGCAGCTCCTCGTAGACCTGCTCGATGCGCTCCTTGGTAACGCCGGCGTCGCGCAGCACGCGGCCCGCCTCGCCCTTGTCCTCGGCAAGTGCCATCAGCAGATGCTCGGTCACCACAAAGCTGTCGCCCATCTTGGTGGCCTTCTTCTCGGCCTTTTCGATGACGCGGACGAGCTCGTTGGAAAGACCCATCTGCTGGCCCTCGCCGGAAACCTTGGGCGCATGGTCGATGGCATCCTGCGTGGAGCGTGCGAGCTGGGCCGGGTCGGCGCCGATGCGCTCGATGATCACGGAGATGTTGCGCTCGCCGGCACCGAGCAGGGCAGACAGCAGATGAATCGGCTCCACCGCGCCAGCCTGCGCGTCGGCAGCCGTGCTCATGGCGGTCTGCAACGCCTCGCGCGACGTCATTGCTAGCTTATCGATTCTCATGGAATCACCTCTCTTGGGGCGGCCGCCCTACGGGGCGGCTTCACGTTGTTCGAGAAGTATTGTTGCCAGCTTTGCACGATCTTATACACAAATCTAAGTCTCTATATATAAGATTTTCTGAGTGATTGAAAGATAGGAAGCAGGTGCGCTCACCCGCTACGGCCTCGTCCCCTTACTATCTCAATCTGTAACATCTAGTCAGCAAATAGAGCTCTATCTGTTACAAATCGAGACGAACAGAAAACACCCGGATCAAAAATCTAAATCTGTAACACCAGGCCCACTTTTAGCGGCCAAGATGTTACAGATCGAGACAGACCGAAAACCACCACAAAGAGGGCAGGCACCTTTGTGGTGGTCGCGGTCTCTACTCCTTCGCCGAACCCGTACTTCCCGATTCGACGGTCCAGGGCATCTCATCCTCGAACAGCCATGTACGGGCAGACCCACTATCGCGTGCAGTCTGCGGGTCAGGCAAGCAGGTCTGTTTATAGGCATCTTGGATACACTGACCCATAAAATCGTTGAGCTCGGTCTGGTCGCCCTCCATGACATAGGCGACATCGCCGTCCATGATGTAGATGCCCGGACCCTCATTGCCCTCGTAGCCCGGATCGTACGAGACATCACATAACTTTGCGCCGTTTGCAGTGTCCAGCTCGATGGAAGAGTGGCATCCGCCAACCATGTCGTTCGCTTTTGCCCGATAGGACGCATATCCGTACCAACGCTTAAATGTTTTGCCCTTGAGTAGCTCGGACGTCCTATCGATCAGGCTTGTATCCGTGGTATAGCGCATGGCCCCAAGCTGAATACGCGGATAATTGCTAATACCCAGCACAGCCGGCTGCTCATCAAAATCAACGGTAATGGTCTCGGGCTTGTCGTCGCCGGTCAGAAGTTCGACAGATTGAGTCACAGGCTTGACCACCGGCTCCGTCACCGCAGCAGGTAGAAATGCCATACCGACAGCGCCCGCGCCAACCACAGCGATCGCAAGCGCCAAGACAATCAATCCAATACGGGCAAAACGGTTCACGGCAAAACACCCCACAATGCAAACCTTCGCCACCTGCACCAATGATACCGCCAGCTAACACTATTACCAAAAGAAGCCGCGCGCTCCTCACCGCCACAAAGGGGACAGGCACCTTTGTGGCGGTTTTCGACGCTAACGGTCGACCATCTCGCGCCATGAGATTAAACTTGAATTGTTCTCTGAACATATCCATTTCTGCCTATCCTCAACAGATCTTTGTCTCGAGGAGCGCATATGAAGCCGTCTCATTCCACCGGTCGCAACGTCATCGCCATTCTCGCCATACCCATCGCGATGTTCTTCTTTATCGTCGTCACGCCCTTTTCCCTTGGTATCGCCTCGCCCTTCGATTTATGCGGAATGGTCGACGCTGGCTCGCGTGCCACCTCGCTCTCCTTTATCTGCCGCGGTGTTTTCTACGAAGATAGAATTCCCACCGGACTTTGGCAGTCCAAGTTACCGTTGCTCGGCCAGGTCGACGGATGCTCTCCTTATTTCTGCCTTGACCCTCAGGCGATGAATTATCTGATCGACGACCAGCCACTCGACTCCATCACCCTCGCCTACGACTACGCACCAAACACCGATGAGCGCCACATGAACCAAGTCCTCGACAAGCTGCTTGGACAGTGCGGGCTCACCGCGGAAGCCGGTCGAACCATCTATAGCAACCGGAAATTAAAGCGAACAGAACTCCGCCGTGTCGGAAAAATCAAAGGGCGAAACGGGGCCGCCTACTGGGATGCCTGGGCAACACGCGACAAGGGCGAATTCGGACACAGCACCTATATGGTCACTGTCTACACCAAAGACGGAATTAAGGACAATGTTGACGATTTCGCGTCATCCAAACTCGGCATCCCCAAAACAACCAAACCCGCCACCCCAGATGAAATCCTGTAGAGACGCTCATTAGAATGTCGTTCAGCGAGCACGGCGGCATCGAGCTCGCCCCCACCTCCACGAAAGGGACAGGCACCTTTGTGGTGATTTTCGGCTCCGGCGCTCATCTGTCTCGACCTGTAACATCTAGCGGCCGTTTTTGACCCCAGATGTTACAGATTGAGATGAAATGCTCAGCGGCGCCCGTTTATCTAAATCTGTAACAACTACTCGGCAAATAAGGGTCCACCTGTTACAGATCGAGATAAACAGAAGACACCCGAATCGATAATCTAAATCTGCAACACCAAGCCCACTTTTAACGGCCCAGATGTTACAGATCGAGACAGACTGAAAACCACCGCAAAGGGGCACCTTTGTGGTGGTCGCGTTCTCTACTCTTTTGCCGAGCCCGTGCTTCCCGATTCGGCGGTCCAGGGCATCCCATCCTCGAATAGCCATGTACGAGCAGATCCACCATCGCGTGCAGTCTGCGGGTCGGGCAGGCAGGTCTGGTCGTACGCGTCCATCACGCAACGATCCAAAAAATCGATCACCTGCTGCTGGTCGCCTTCAAGAATGTAGGTCACGCCGCCATCTTGGATATAGACGCCGTCCCCACCTCCGGCTTTTGCGTATTCCGGATTGTAGTTAACGGTGCGCATCAGTTTGCCATCAGATGAATACAACTTCAGCGTTGTATAGTAGCCACCGTTCACAGAACCACGTCGGCGCTCATAGGCATCCCAACCGTCCCAGCGTTTGAACGAACGCCCGTTTAGCAAGTCCAGCGCCTGTCGGGACAACTTCTCGTCCTTGGTATAGCGAGACGAGCCAAGTTCAATCATGGGGTAGTTGCTTATGCTTAGAATGCCCGGCGTTTCCTCGATATCGAGCGTTATCTCATCGGGCTTTGTAACGTCCGAAATCATTTGCCCGGGCATCGATGCAACAAGGGACGCCATCTCAACCGTCTGCTCAACCCCACTCGGCCCATAGAAGATAAGCGAGCCAAATAGGACCACGCCCGCAGCAGCGACGACGCAAGCCACCAACAGCAACAAAACAGAAGTGCAACGCTTCATCTTCAACTCCACAAACGAGAGTGTTTTGAGCTCACTTTAAAGCGCCAACTTCATACTGTCAATTCTAGATAGCATATGAACAAAGGCGCACTCCCCCATAGAGGAGAGTTGCAACCTCGATTTTAGCGCCCTCAAGACCCAACGAGCAGCACTTAACAAGTAGCCCCGGTTATACCTTTCTCTGACGCGACCCTCGCGAAGCGCGTGAGCGGCAGGGAAAGGTATAACCGGGGCGGACAAGTATGTGCGTTACTCGGCAGCGGCCTTGAACTTGTTGTAGTTGATCAGGCAGCCGGCCTTGACGATGGCACGCTCCTCTGCCGTCATATCGGCAATATAGAGCTCAATCTGCTCGACCGCACCGTCGGCGCGCACCACGTAGGCGGCGATGCCCTTCAGGTCGCCATCGAGCGCGGCGCGGATACCCGGCACAAAGACGTAGTCGCCCACCTCAAAGCTGGGCTCGGCCTCCATCTGGAAGGGCACCATGCCCCAGTTCATCACGTTGGAGCGATAGCGCTTGGTGGCGTACTCGTGGACGATGTTGGCCAGGCCGCCAATTACGCGCTGGCAGCTCGCGGCCTGCTCGCGGGCAGAACCGTCACCGGGCTTCTTGGCATAGAGCATGGAGCCGTACTCAGTCGCCTTGGCATCGGCCGCGACACCCGCGCCGGTCAGCGCCTCAAACACGCTGGCAAGCTCGGCATCGAGTGCCACCAGGTCGCCCGCTGCCTCGCCGGCAACGCGGCGCTTTTCCACCGCGTCGACCTCCTTGGAGCGGCCCACGTAGGCAGGGTCGCGACGGCTGAGCGTAAACTCGGCCAGACCCAGCGGGTTGGAACGGAAGGAGCTCGTCTCGCCCGAGGGAATGAGCTCGTCGGTCGTAGTGACCGGGTCCATGATCTTGGAGCACACCTTGAGCAGGATGTCGTCGCCGAGAGGCTCCATCGCGGGCCACGGCTTGATGTTGGGGCCCTCGACCAGCTCGTCGGCCGGCTCAGCCTTGCCAAAGCCCCAGTACACGCGCTTCTTGTACGGCGCGTCGTCAAAGGTGTACTCGCAGGCCTCGTCCCAAATCTCCTCGGGCAGGTCGGTCGCCGGCGTCAGGACGCCGCCGTTGGCAGCCGTCGCCGCAATGGAGCGGGCGTCCATCAGGGCCACGGCGCTCAGCTGACCGTTGCCCGGCTTGGAACCCTCGCGATTGGGGAAGTTGCGCGTGGTGTGGCGGATCGAAAGGCCGTTGTTGGCAGGCGTGTCGCCGGCGCCGAAGCACGGGCCGCAGAATGCCGTGCGCACAATCGCGCCGGCCTCCATAAGGTCGTAGATGTAGCCGCGGCGTGTAAGCTCGAGTGCCACGGGCTGGCTCGTGGGATAGACCGACAGCGAGAACTCGCCGCAGCCGGTGTTAGCGCCCTTGAGCACGCGAGCAGCCTGGACCACGGAGTCGTAGTTGCCGCCCGAGCAGCCGGCGATAACGCCCTGCTGCACGTGCAGCTTGCCGTCGACGATCTTGTCGAGCAGGCTAAAGTGCGTCTTGCCCTCGCCGATCTTGGCAGCCTCGAGCTCTACCTCGTGCAGGATGTCCTCGAGGTTCTCGTTGAGCTCGTCGATCTCAAAGCCGTTAGAAGGATGGAACGGCAACGCGATCATGGGCTTGATACTCGACAGATCGACTTCGACGCAGCCGTCGTAGTAGGCAACATCGGCGGGCTTGAGCTCGCGGTAGTCGTCGCCGCGGCCGTGCATGGTCAGGAATGCGTGCGTGTCCTCGTCGGTGGCCCAGATGCTCGACAGGCAGGTGGTCTCGGTGGTCATGACGTCGACGCCGTTGCGGTAGTCGGTCGTCATGCTCGCGATACCGGGGCCCACGAACTCCATAACCTTGTTCTTAACGTAACCCTTGGCAAAGACGGCACGGATGATGGCGAGTGCCACATCGTGCGGGCCGACGCCGGGGCGCGGGGCGCCCGTGAGGTAGATGGCGACGACACCGGGATAGGCGACATCGTAGGTGTCGCGCAGCAGCTGCTTTGCCAGCTCGCCACCGCCCTCGCCCACGGCCATGGTGCCCAGAGCGCCGTAGCGGGTGTGCGAGTCGGAGCCCAAGATCATCTTGCCGCAGCCGGCGAAGTTCTCACGCATAAAGGAATGGATGACCGCGATATGGGGCGGAACGAAGATGCCGCCGTACTTTTTGGCAGCCGAGAGGCCAAAGACGTGGTCGTCCTCGTTGATGGTGCCACCCACGGCACACAGCGAGTTATGGCAGTTGGTAAGCACGTAGGGCAGCGGGAACTGCTCCATGCCCGAGGCACGCGCCGTCTGGATGATGCCGACAAAGGTAATATCGTGGCTCGCCATGGCATCGAAGCGAATCTTGAGCGCCTCGGGGTCGCCGGACGTATTGTGTGCCTGAAGGATCGAATACGCGATGGTGCCGCGCTTGGCATCCTCGGGTGTCTGCGTAATACCGCGCTCGGCAGCCTCGGCCGCAGGCACAACCTCGCTGCCGCCGCGCAGGTAGATGCCGTCCTCGTACAGCTTGACCATACTGTCTCCCACTCTGCCCAAAACGATTTGGGCGCATAGCATACATTCGTTCAACATCGTGCCATAGAACGGTTGCGAATAGGTTACGAATCTACACGTTCACTTTATCTTAGTAAAGCACAGGACGAGCCCAGCGTGGGGCCGGCAGATCTGGCGCAAGAGTGTCCCTTTCGACTAGTCATTTAAGAACGTCCCCAATGACTACCGCATCCGGAGCAAGGCAACGCCGCAGGTAGAGGACGGACAGCGAGCGACGTCCAGAGCGAACAAGTTGGCATGAAAAAGGCAAGGCATAGACCTTCTGGTCATGCCTTGCC
>URIJ01000091.1 GCA_900547835.1 uncultured Collinsella sp. | reverse complement strand
GTATCGCGCGAAGTGATGGGCGCAGGCGCGGGCCTTTGCGGGCGCTTACTTGAAGGTATGTACTTGGCGCGCTGCGGGGGCGGCTTATAATTTGGTTTCGGAAGAAATCAATGCAAAAGGAGCTGCCCCCATGGACAAGGAACTGTTTGATTACGTTGCCGAGCGCGCCAAGGTGCTAGCTACCGCCGATTCGAGCAAGCAGGAGACCAAGGACGCCGCTGCCGCGTGGAAACAGGCCGTCGAAGGCGCCGACGATGCCGCCGTTGAGGCCGCCACGAAAACGCTGGTGGACTACCTGGACGGCCGCCCGAACACCATCGATGCCGTGATCGCCTTTGCCGAGGGCCCGGCGAAGCAGCTGATGGGCGAAGAGTCAGCCGCCGCCATGGCCGCCGAGCAGAAGCAGCGCAAGGAACAGGGCGCGAAATGGTGCGGCTGCCCGTCTTGCACCGCCGCTTCCGAGATTCTGGCGAAGTTCGGCCGCTGCGAGCTGTAGTTTGTAGGGTTTTGCGGGTTTGCGGGGTTCGCAGGTTTGCGGGGTTCGCCGCGCGCGTTCGGGAAGCCGAGGGCGCGCGGCGTTATTTTGCGTTTGAGGGGTAAATTCGCAGGTCAGCGCTGTGCTTGACTTCGTTGATACAATATAGGTCTGATAAACTGCGCGTGGACTTTTCCAGACTTTGTGCGTCTTCTTTTCGCCACGCAACCGCTTTGCTGCCGGGTTTTCGCCCACGCAGCTTCCCGATTGCATGAAGGAGCGTGCATACGTATGTCGAGCCATGCCCTGTCCCCTGCTGCTGCAGGAACTTCTGTCGCCCAATCCCCCTCCCTGCGTTCCGCAGAAATGCAACCTACATGGCAAACTCGCGTAAAAGGAGCGCCCGTGACGCTCTCAACGAGCGCTGGCGAAAAGGCAGCGACTATACCAGCTGAACGGTGTAAACCGGTTACCGATGCAATGGCCGAGGGGCTCACTGGCGCAAACTGGCCAGCAGGCGCAAATTCGCGAGCGGAGCGTGGCTTTTCTGCCACCGCCCGCACCGAAGGTGCCGCTGCCCGTGCGCGCGCCGTGGCGCTCGTGTTCTTCGGCGGCGCGTGCTACGGATTCAACGCCACGTGCTACAAGCTCTCCTATGCTGCCGGATTCAGCTCGGCGCAGATTGCCGCCGCGCAGATGTGGTTCGCGTTTGCCCTGTTCGCCGTGCTGCTAGGCATCGATTTTGCCCGCGGACGCAGGTGGAGCCCCATCGGGCGCGCGAACACGGCCAAGCTGGTGGGCATCGGCGCCGTGACGTGCATCACGTCCATCTTCTACACGTACGCCATGAGCGTGCTGCCCGTGCCGCTAGCGCTGACGCTGCTGTTCCAGTTCACGTGGATCGGCACGGTAATCCAGGTTGCCATTACGCGCCGCCCGCCCGCTGCAAGCCAGGTGGTGTCGGCACTGATCATCGTGTTCGGCACGGTGTTCGCAAGCGGGCTGTACGCCGCCGACCTTTCCAGCTGCAACCCGTGGGGCATTGCCGCGGGGCTGGTTGCCGCCGTAAGCTGCGCGGCGTTCATGGCGCTTTCGGGCCATGTGCAACCGGAATGCTCGCAGGCGCAGCGCGGGTTTCTTATCTGCGGCGGCGCGGTGGTGATGTCGCACCTCATTTGCCCCGACTTCATCGTGTCCGGCGTGCTGGTGCAGGGCATCGCGCCGTTGGGCCTGATCGCGGGCGCGTGCGGGTTCTTCCTGCCTGTGCTGCTGTTCAGCATCGGGACACCGCATCTGCCCACGGGCCTGTCCACGGTGCTTGCAGCCTCCGAACTGCCGGCGGGGCTGTTCGTGGCCATGCTGGTGCTGGGCTCTCCCATTGAGCCGGTGGAGTGGGCCGGCGTGGGCATCATCCTGGCAGGCGTGTGCGTGTCGCAACTGCAGTTTTTGCCGAATCGGGGAAAGTAGGACCGCGCTACCAGTTGCGGCCGACGGGCGCGCGTCGCGAAAAATCGCTCATGTATGTGATTTAACTCGGCGACACAAGCAAACGCTTCATTCACGGTTACGTTTCCCCAGGTCACAGCTATGCCATTAGTGACAATAGCCCGCCTGCTGTCAGCAAATCACATACATGAGCGATTTTTCGCGATATCTCTGCCTTAGGCGGAAACGGACCTACAGCGCTTCGTGCAACGACGGGCTCGAGAAGCTCGGTAGCGAAAGCGGGTTCGTAAAGCTTTGGGCGTTGAAGCCCAAAGCTTGAAGGTCTGCAGATGAAAGACCGGTCAGACCAATTCTCGCGGCGTCGGTGACCTGGGGAAACGCAGTATAGCCTTTGGCACTCGCGCCCGCACGCAAGAAAGAAGGGCCACTGGGCCTTGTTTAGCGCGTTAGCCCTTCTTCGGAAGTATTTACGCTACCAGTTACGGCCTTCGCGGATTTCTACGACGTGGAGCGTGTCGCCGTCGACAGTGAAGCCGATGTCTTGACCCGCGTAGGCAAGGCGGTACACGCGCTTGGGCTCGTGCTTGCTGCCGGCGCGGCGCGGGTCTTGGCGCAGCACCTCCACAAGCCCGTCAAGCTTGCCCGGCGTGATTTGTTTCGCCAGGTCATCGGGGAAATCGACCGTAAGCTCATGCCACGGCACCTCGTCGACGAAGCCAGCGACGGCGTCCGGATGGCAATCGGCGAACGGGATGTAGGGTTTGATGTCGTAGATGGGCGTGCCGTCGCGCAGATCTGCTCCCAGCACATGGATGATGGGGCCGTCGTCGGTAAGCTCCACGCGGTCGAGCTTAACGCAGGTGAGACCGATGGGATTAGGGCGAAACGGACTGCGCGTGGCAAGCACGCCCACGCGCTCGGCTCCACCCAGGCGCGGCGGGCGCACGGTCTTCGACCATTTTGCGTTGGTACCGGACCTGTCCTGCGACTTGGCATCGGCAGCTATGTCCTTAGCCGTGCCGCCGGGCGTGCCGTTTTCAAAACGCCACAGCAGCCACAGGTGAGAGAAGGAGTCCAGACCCTCAACCGCTGCATTGGAGGCAAATTCCGGCTCAAAAACGATGCGTCCCTGCAGATGAGGCGCCAAAAAGCTGTTGCGCGGAATACCGAACTTCTGCGGCAGGTCGGTATGTATGTGTGCAATAGGTTCCATGCCGGTCATTGTACGGCATGGAGGCGTGGGACGCTGCGCGCAATTCTTCGCCGCGGTCCCCCGTCATGCAACCAACGGTTGCTTGGAAGGGCATCTGCCGCCGCGTATGCTTAAGCCATCAACCAGCAGAAAGGAGCCGCTATGGCCTTTGCAGAAAAGCTCATTGCCATTCGTCGCGCCCATCACCTTACCCAGGAGCAGCTCGCCGCCAAGCTCTTCGTCACACGCCAAGCCGTCAGCCGTTGGGAGCGCGACGAGGTCACCCCGGGCATCGACATGATGAAGCTCATCGCCGCCGTGACCGGCGAGCCCCTGTCTCACCTGCTCGAAATGCCCGAGCACTATTGCCAGAGCTGCGGCATGATACTCACGCCCGACGACTGCGGCACCGATGCCACGGGCGCCGCGACCGATCATTACTGCAAGTGGTGCTACGACCACGGCAAGTACACCTACGACACCACGATGGAGGCAATGATCGAGGATTGTGCCCCGCGGCTGGCACAAAACACCGGTATGTCGCTCGACGAAGCCGTCTCGCTCATGGGCGCCGTGCTGCCGCAACTGGAGCGCTGGCGCGCCGTGCAAGAAAACGAGGAGCGCTACGGTGCCGAGGCGCGGGCGCGCTATGGCGATGAGGCTATCGATGCAGCAAACGAAGCGCTGCTGGACATGGACCCCGAGACATGGAACGACATGAAGGAACTTGAATGCGCTATTCTGGGCCAGCTCTCGATTGCCATAGGCATTGGCGACCCGGAGAGCAACGAGGCCCGCAAACTCGTCGCGATGCATCGCCGATGGATTGGCCTTAATTGGGGACACGAGCCCCAAGACGAAGCATACCTGGGCCTCGCCCACGGCTATCTTACCGATCAGCGCTTTATCGACTACTACGGCAAGCCCTGCGGCACCGGAGCCGCGGCGTTTCTGGTCCAGGCCATCGAGTCGTCGTTGACGCGTGCATAGACCGCGGCGGCTTTGGGTATTTCAATCAAAACCTCAACCGATTGGAGACCCATGGCTACTGATTACGAGCTCGTGCTCTACGTTATGACCGGCTGCCCGTATTGCATAAAGGTCAAGCGTTTCCTTGCCGATAACGGCGTGACCATTCCCGAGCGCAATATCTCGACCGATTCCGATGCCGAACAGACACTTATCGCCGTCGGCGGAAAACGCCAGGTTCCCTGCCTGTTCATCGACGGCAAACCACTCTACGAATCGAGCGACATCATCGCGTGGGTGCAGGAAAACCTGCTCTAGTACGCACGCTCTGTCCGTCCAGGGCCCCAACCCATACGACCCAAACATGTACACCAGCATCCAAAGTCGACATTTTTCGACATCTTTGGATGCTGGCGTACAGCTTTTGGGTAGTCATGGACGCTCTTAGCCGGTTAATTGTTCGAGGCGTCCTTTGGATTACGGCTGTTTGACGCCTCTGGAAAGGGTTCCCGAGAGGGCTGTGGTCAAAAAAGGGCAAATATGAGTACTGCTACCTGTTTAGTAGCAGCGATTTTGATCACTTCAGGAACTATTCAACGTTCCACTCGTCCGCAGACGACGTTATTTCTCCTCATATGTTCAATAAAAGTAGCTCCTAATGGGAACAAATCTCATCAGGAGCTACTATTTATAGCAAAATAAATGCGACCATAATGGCAACAGTACTCATATTTGCCCTTTTTTGACCACGACCCTCCAGAATAGTCGCTGAGAGCGACACTAAATGACAAAATCCGACACTTGAACGTTCTTATATGAGTAGCCATTGAAGGACACCTAACGACTACTCCCATTCGCGACACACTGTGTCGCGAATTAAGCTGGCCCCATTACCGAAGACCAGTGAGAGCTCCTGCCCAGAATCTCAATAGCTTAATAAAGGGCTCCCCTCCGGAAGTTCAATGAGCATCCAAATTCCAAGCTAAAAAGCAAGGGAGTATCGAAGCAGTCAATGCTCATTTCCTATCGAACAGGCGGGTCAAAACAAGCTAATTAGTCTGATAAACTGCTTGTATTTTTGTCTACAAAACTGTATACAAAAAAGGAAATCCGAGAACCAGCGCTCGACATTATGTCGATCGACAGGAGGCGCCATGAATGCTAAGCAGCTCGAAAAGATGATGGGATTTGCCCCTGGAGAGTTGGAGAAAGCCGCAGAAGCCTACGAAAAAGATGAGTGGCCAAAAGGTCGCACCATCAAGTTGGGAAGACCGCCAATCTCTGATGAGCCGAGCGTCGTTTTATCGGCACGTGTGGGCGAGTCGGTTCTTGAGGCATTTGACGAGAAGGCAAAACGCCATGGGCAAACACGCACGGAGCGGCTCAGGGAACTCATAACACTTGATGCAATGATTGCCTAGGCCCACTCCCCGTCGGACCCAAGCATGTACGTCAGCATCCAAAGTCGACCATTTTCGACATCTTTGGATGCTGGCGTACAGCTTTTTGCAGGTAGTCATTGGGGACGTTCTTAAATGACTAGTCGTTAAGGAACGTCCCCGATGACTAGACGATAGCCCTATTCCTCAATCTCTTTCCAGCACTGGGGATCGGCATCGTACATATCACCCGTGTAGCCGTACGTCACCGCAGGACACCCACGGCACCAACCGAAGAGCTCACACTTAGAGCATTTCTTGAACTTCTTAAAATCGCGCTTGGCTTCCATTTGCGGAGAGAAGAAGAGCTCCTCCAGCGAGTTTTCGGCAACGTTACCCACTTTGCTCTCCATGCGACGACACGCATAGACGTCGCCCGTGGGCAGCACCGTCATATGCCCCATGCCGCAATGGCAGCCGTCATAGATCATGCCGGGCTTGGCATCTTCGGGAATGGTGAACTTACCCTGTTCCCACAAAAGCAGCGTCCACAGGTGATCCTTGAGCTGGAAGAACGTCTTGCAGCCCGCCGCCTGATGGAACTCCATGCGCTCTTGCGCGGCCAGCAGCACGTCGCGATACTCAAGCGGTTCCAAATGGAACTCGTCACGCTTTTGGCCCGACGTGGGACAGTACCGCCCAAAGGCGAATACGTCGACCTCGAGGCTTGCCACCAGATCGATGAGCTGCGGCAACTCGGCAGCATTCATGCTCGAAACTGTGTTCATGACGGCAACCCAGATACCCGTGCGCTTAAGACAACCGATGGCGCGCATGGTCTCGGCAAACGAACCGGGCTTACGGAAGTAATCGTGCGTCGCCTCGAGTCCATCGAGCGAGAGCTGATATTTACGACAACCCAGCTCTTTCATGCGGGTACAGACCTCGTCGGTCAGATGGAACGGATTGCCCATCACGCACCACATAAAACCGCGCTCGTGCAGGAGCTCGGCAAGACGCCAAAAATCGGGATGAAGAATGGGGTCGCCGCCCGTAACGTAAAAGTACGGCTGGCGACCGATGCGCTCGCAGAGCGCCTGGGCCTGATCGACGACCTGGGCCATCTGCTCCCACGGCATGCGCTTGAAACCGGCGCAGGCACCGTTGGCAAAGATATAGCAATGTTTGCAGCGCTGATCGCATTCATCCGTAATATGCCATTGGAAGGCAAACGCAGGCTTTTGCATCGTGGGACTCCCTTGGTCGATGTGAAAACTGATGACGCTATTTGGGCTACAGGCGCGTAACGGCGCCGACGGGGCAATTCTCGGCACAGGCACCGCAATGCAGGCAGTGCTCGGGCTCTATGCGATAGGCGTCTCCCGGCTCGATGCACTTCTGCGGGCAGTGCTCAAGGCAGGTGCCGCAACCGATACACGCATCGGCATCGATGCAGAAGCCCCTGGCGGGCACAGGCGCCATGCTCTCGTCTAAGGTAAAGACCGCGCGCTCGATGGGATGAACTCCCAGGTTAAAGTAGTCAAGCACCATGTTCTCAACCTTAAAGATGATGTTGATCTCGCGCGTATCACCGGGATACACGTTGGCAAGATACGGCTGCTCGGCGTAAATCACGTCGCGCCAGTGAACCTGCTCGGAATCCGAGACGGGGGTGGCAACGCCGGACATGCGGATCATCTCGTTAAATCGCGTGTGAACAAGCGTTTGGACACGTCCGTCAGCCATAAGCTGACGAGCCATCTCCTTGCCACGTGCCGTAAGAAAGTAGATAGCACGGGGCTCGTAATGGACGGCGCTTACGCAGCGAATTTGCGGCGCACCACTCTCGTCCACGGTTGCCAGGGAGAGCGTCCCGGCAAGCTGCATCTTTTTGAGGCAAGTCTGAGCATCCATTACGAGTCCCTTCCTAGCGATTGCTTACTGAGCGTCCGCAGCGCCGCAAGCGGTGCCACAGGCCGGAGCGGTCTTGGGGTCGGCGGAACCGCAGGCAGGAGCAGCCGCGGGATCGGCGGAGCCGCAGGCAGGAGCGGCAGCCGGGTCAGCAGAGCCGCAAGCGGGCGCAGGATCGGCAGTACCGCAGGAGGCGAAAGCGGCGACGTTCTCAAGATTCTCGGACATGGCATTTCCTTTCGGTCGAAGATGGCTGGGCGAAGCCATCCAGTTTTTGACGCTCGTTGCGTCTATATGCATCATGCAAAAAGCGCGCAACGACCAAAAGAAGGCACCAATCTATTAGCCAGTTACCAAAAGGTAAGTAGTAGCCACAAGCGACAGCGGCTGCAATAATGAAAGCTGTCCACACGATTGAGGAGTCTCCGTGCTTACCAAAGAAGAACTACCTCCCTGCCCTGTTGCCACGTGTTTTCAGCTCTTTGGCAACAAGTGGAAGATCTATATCATTCAGCAGCTCATCAACCACCCCATGGGCTTCAACGCGCTGCACCGCGCTATTCCCGGCATTAGCCAAAAGGTGCTCTCGTCCAACCTTAAGGAAATGGATGCCGCGGGCCTCATCACGCGCACCGTCATCCCCGAGACACCCATCCGCACCGAATACGCACTCAGCGAGCTGGGTCACAGCCTTATGCCCATCATCGATTCCCTGGTGGAATGGGGCACCGACTATCAGCAGCTCGTGCGAAACTCCTAACAGCCACATACTTTTGCACATTGAGCGCCGTGGGGCACAAAGCTCCACGGTGC
>URIJ01000090.1 GCA_900547835.1 uncultured Collinsella sp. | reverse complement strand
GCCTTCCCATCGAGGCCTGCCTGGATGTGATTGACCATGAGTAATGCTGGCGAGGGCGGCGCCAAGCCTGCGGGCGGGGGCAAGCCGCTCGGCGCGCCGCGTGGCAAGCGTCCGCGTATCCGCGTGAGCTGCGTGGACCAGCTGGGTGCGTGCCGCTGCCACCATGGTCACAAACCGGGCGACGTCTTCGACTTTGACCGCGACCGCGGCAAGATGTGTGCCATGGCCTGCCATGTGGGCTTTCCCTATATCGATATCCTGCGCTATGGCGGAACCGTGCCTGGCAACGAGCCTGGTACGGCAAAGTTCTGCTGCCCCGAGGTCGATACGTTGAACGTCTGGCTCGCCGAGATCGTCGACGAGTAGTTGAGCGTGGATTTTCTCCCACTTTGAGCGCGCTTGAACGCTCAAAGTGGGAGATCATCCACGCTCGTTTTATGCCGATGGCGTGGCACGTGCGTCCGCGTGCTCGCTTGCCTATAACTGCTCGAGCATGGCCGTGCAGCCGGCGAGCACATCGCGGTAGGTGGCATCGAAGTTGCCGGTGTACCAGGGATCGGCCACGTCGCCGGGGCGATCGGTCCAATCGAGCAGGCGTGAGATCTTGCCGTCGGGGTCGTCGCCAAAGATGCGGTACAGGCCGCGGGCGTTTTCGTCGTCCATATAGACAATGTGGTCCCAGTCGCCATACTCCGCGCGACGCACCTGACGCGCGCGATGTGCGACGACGGGAATCCCGACCTCGCGTAGTTTGGCAATGGTGCCGTGGTGTGGCGGGTTGCCGATCTCCTCGGTCGAGGTCGCAGCGGAATCAATGACAAACTCGCCCGCGCGCCCGGCGCGCCGCACTAGCTCGGTAAACACGGACTCAGCCATCGTCGAGCGACAGATGTTCCCATGGCAGATAAACAGTACACGTTGCATATGCGGTTTCCTTTCGATCGCCATCATCGAGCTCGAGTATCGCATCTGCGCTTACGCCCTCGCCCGCTTGCGCTCCCAGCGAGCCAGCTTAATCGTCACCAGCGTAAGCGCCCAGGCCACAAGCGAGAACGCGGCACCAACCGCGCCAACGTAGGCAATGCCAGCTCCGCTTACCACGGCGCCGCCCACCGCGGTGCCAAACGAGATGCCGACGTTAAACGCCATGGGCTCCACCGAGCTCGCGAGCACCATCGATTTGGGGTGGCGGCTGCGGGCCACGTCCATAAAGTGCGTGATGCACGAGACCGAGAACAGATACATGAGCATCGCCAGACTAAAGACAAAGGCAAGCGCGAGGGGCATGGTGCCGCCAACGGCAAACAGCCCAAACAGAGCCGCGGCCTGGAGCACAAACGTCACGAGCAGCGCCTTCATGCCAAAGCGCGCATCGATCCATCCGCCCAGGATGTTCGAGATCAGGCAGAACACGCCGTAGGCCATAAGCGTGGTGCTCGCCTGAACGGTGCCCATGCCCAGCACCTGCTCAAGATAAGGCGTCACGTAGCCGTAGAACACATAGACCGAGCCTACGCCAAACAAAAAGATGAGCATGCCGGTGATGATGCTCGGCTCGCGCAGCAGACCCGCCTGCTCGCGAAAGGTGGCAGGCTCGTCGGTTTGCCCAGCGCGCGGCATAAACGCCACGAGCGCTCCGCAGATCAGAACGGCAAAGGTCAGCGTGCCGTACATGGCCACGTGCCAGTCGAGCGTGTCGGCCACGAACTTGCCAATCGAAGTGACAAAGACCATTGCCACGGAAAACGCACCATATACCACCGAGATGGCAAGCGAAGTTTGCTGCGGGGACAGCAGCTCGGGGATATACGTCACGCCCACGGCGAGCAGTGCGCCCGAGACGGAGCCCAAGATGATGCGCGAGGCGAACAGCACTTGAAAGTTGGGTGCCAGCGCCATGACCAGGTTGCCGAGCACAAAGACGATGCTATAGCACACGAGCAGCTGGTAACGGCGGAAGCGCCCCGTGCTGAGCGCGAGCGCCGGCGTCGCGATAGCGTAGACCAGTGCGAACACGCTAATAAGTTGGCCTGCGGTGGCAAGCGATACGCCGAGTTCCGTCGCTAGGTCGCTTTCGATGCCGATGACCACGAACTCGGAGCAGCCGAGCGAGAATCCCAACAGCACGAGCAGCGCTAGGCAGAGCTTGGTGCGCGCGGGGGAGAGCGCGGCGGCGGTTGACTTACTTTTAGGCGTGGTTGCGGCGGTCAAGGTTGTTACTCCAATGTCGCATGAATAAGCGGGATTCAATCCCTGCAACTCTAACAGAATGTGACAAAGGGACAGTCCCTTTGTCACATGGTGAGCTTGCCTGTATAGTCGCAATACAGGCGAAGATGGTCTCAGGTACATCGCGGGCGACAGGAGATCCCATGGGTATGCACACGACAAAGGTTGCAGTGGGCGAGGGCAAGTTTACACTCGAGGCCCAGCTGACGGTGACGCCGCGAGGCATGGCGGTGTACGCCTGCTCGCCGGAGTTTGCGCACCTGGGCGCCACGGCGCAGGCCATTCCGCGCCCCGAGCCCGGCCGCACGGCGACGGTGAGCATTCTCGCAGTGCCTTGCCATCGAGACGAGATCCCGGCGCACGATATCGCGGCGGCGCTGGCCACGCGCTTTGGCGTGCCGGTAGTTGCAAGCACGGGTTTTCATGTTGAACAGGCGAGTGGGAACGACCTGCAGCGCGTGCTCGACACCACCAAGGAGCTCATCGCCGCGCTCGAGGAAGCCGCAGCCCGCATTCTGCGCGCCGGCTGGGATGAGGGCGGTGCGGGCGCCGAGGTCGTGGCGGTCGATGCTGCGACCGGCGAGGCGCTTGGCCCCGTCGACCGCATCGAGGCCCATACCGGCGAGGGAATCCTGCATCAGGCATTTCTGACGCTTCTGGTCGAGGGCCAGGGCGAAGACGCGCGCCTGCTGCTCTGTCGTCGCAGTCCGCTCAAACGCCTGTGGGGCGGGGTGCTGGCCGATAGCTGTGCCGGCCATCCGCTCCCCGGGGAAGACGTCGCGGCCGCCACGGCACGTCGCATCAACGAAGAGCTTGGCATCACGCGCGAGCCCGATCAGCTCAAGCACCTCGGACACGTGGTGTACCGCGAGGACCACGGCGACGGCCGCTGCGAGTGCGAATGGTGCGAGGTCTACCTTGCCCATGTTGAGCCGGGCGAGCTGCATATCAACCAAGAGGAGATCTCGGAAGTGCGTCGCGTGGCTCCGTCCGAGCTCAAAGGCTACCTGCAGGGTCACCCCGAGCAGCTGGCCCCCTGGCTCCGCGAGGCCCTCAGCGACCCATCCATCCGTACGGATCTCGCTATGTGAAACAAAAGACAGTCCCTTTGCCACATCCAAACCGTCACAACATTCGATGAAAATCTCGAAATCGAGGAAAAGCGTCGAATGTTGTGACGGTTTTTGCCCAGAGGATCGCTTCTCATCCAAAAATCCCGCTTGACTGTATTGCCACAACACAGCGCAACGTAAGGGGTGTCCGATAACGGGCGCCCCTTTTTAAGTGGCAACGTGGCCGCGAATCCGGAGCGCCCCCAACAAGAAAGGTGGGGAGATGGAAGCGGAAAAGAAGGCGTTTAAGATCACCAAGCGCGAAATTGGCTTTGTGCTGGGTATCGTTGTCTTTTTGCTGGTGAAGTTTCTTCCTTTGGCGGAGCTGAGCTCGACGGTCGAGCTCACGGTCGGCGGTCAGACCTGTCTAGCACTGACGCTCGCCACGGTGGTGTTCTGGGCATGCGGCGTGGCGCAGCCGGGCTTTGTAGGCCTGCTCTACTGCGCGCTGCTCGTTCTGTTCAAGGTGTGCGTGGACGACACGGGCGCCGCGAGCATCTCGGCGACAGTCGCCTCCACGTTTAGCTCGTGGACCAAAGCCACCATGTGGCTCGTCATTGGTGCCTACCTCATCGCCAGCGCGGTCAAGGAGTCGGGCCTGGGCGAGCGCATCGCCTACGCGTTCATGCTCAAGTTCGTGCGCGACGCCAAGTCGCTCATCATCTCGATCTTCGCGCTCACCTTTGTGCTGTCGCTGCTGATCCCGCATCCGTTCCCCCGCGCCTTCCTCATCCTCGCCGTCGTCTCGGTCATCGCCGAGTCCGCCGGCTACGGTGACGACGACAAGGGTAAGCTCGGCTTCCTCGTGTTTGCCGCTGCCGCCCCGGGTTCCATGTTCTTCCTGACGGGCGACTCCACGCTTAACCCGCTCGTTGCGCAGTACAGTGCCGAGGCCGGCGGCATGAGCCCGTCCTTCGTCGACTGGTTCCTGTACATGAGCGTGCCTATGCTGGTTGCGCTGCTGTGCACCCTGTTCCTGGGCCTTTTCCTCTTTAAGCCCAGCAAGGAGCTCGTCTACGATCGCGAGCAGATCGTGGCCAAGCAGGCCGCGCTCGGCAAGCTCTCCGTCAAGGAGATCCGCACCATCGTGTGGCTTGTCATCGCCATCGCGCTGTGGCTCACCGTCTCGGGCGACTATATCGGCTGGGTCACCCTGGCCATTGGCGTCGCACTCGCCATGCCCATCATCGGCGAGGTCCTCACTCCTGCCAGCTGGAACGCTGTCGACATCAAGTCCCTCATGTTCCTGACGGCCGCCATGGCCGTGGGCTCCGTGGGCGGTGCCACCGGCATGAACGCCTGGATCGCCGACGTCGTGCTCCCCAGCTCCGTGCCTGAGAACATCTTCCTGTTCGCCCTGCTCGTCGCCGCGCTTTCCATGATCATCCACATGTTCATGGGCTCGGTCATGGCCGTGCTCGGTGTGTGCGTGCCGGCGTTCATCAGCTTCGCGGCCGGCTCCAGCGTAAGCCCGCTTGCCGTGGCGCTCATCGTCTTCACGTCCATCAACATCCACTACATCCTGCCGTTCCATAACCTGCCGATCCTTATCGGCGAAGGCAAGGACGCCGGCGGCTACACCTCCAAAGAGGCTATGCGCATGGGCATCCCCCTCACCGCGGTCGTCTTTGTCGTCGTGCTGGTCGAGGCCGCCTGGTTCCACCTCTTTGGCCTGATGTAAGCGGTCGAGCGCCCCGGCTGTAAGCAGCCAAGCGCTTGAACTTCGAGTGGTCGAGCGCTCCATTTGTGAGCGCCGCGGCCCCATTACGTTACCCCGTCCGGCGGCACCCCGTCGCCGGACACTCTCCCGAAAGGAGTACGCCATGTCCACTACCGATGCTTCCCAGATCCACGACCTGCGCTCCGCGCTCGACTTTTTGCGCGAGATGCCGGGCCAGCTGCTCGAGACCGACACTCAGGTCGACCCGGACGCCGAGGTCTCGGGCGTCTACCGTCACGTCGGCGCCGGCGGCACCGTTATGCGCCCGACCAAAGAGGGTCCGGCGATGGTCTTCAACAACGTCAAGGGCTTTGACGATGCCAAGGTCTGCATCGGCATGCTTGCCAGCCGCAAGCGCGTTGCCGCTCTGCTCGACCTGGACGAGGAGCACCTGGGCCTCGAGATCGGCAAGCGCTTCGAGAACCTGATCGCGCCCGAGCAGATCGCCGAGGGTGCGCACGTCGACTGCCAAGAGGTCGTGTACAAGGCGACCGACGAGGGCTTTGACCTGCGCAAGATCGTTCCCGCTCCCACCAACACGCCCGTTGACGGCGGCCCCTACATCACCATGGGCCTCGCCTATGGCACGAGCCCCGATGGCACCCAGTCCGACGTAACCATCCACCGCTTCTCCTGCGTCGACAAGGACAAGCTCGCCATGTGGATTACCCCCGGCAGCCGTCACCTGGGCGCGTTCTTTGACGAGTACTGCCAGCGTGGCGAGGATATGCCCATCTCCATCTCCATCGGTCTGGACCCCGCCGTGTACATGTGCTGCGGCTTCGAGGCTCCCACCACGCCGCTCGGCTTCAACGAGCTGCAGATCGCCGGTGCCCTGCGCGGCCACGCCGTCGAGCTTGCCGACTGCGTCACCGTTCCGCAGAAGTGCATTGCCAATGCCGAGTACGTGCTCGAGGGCTACCTCATGCACGACGAGACCATCAACGAGGACGTCAACGGCCACGGCTACGCCATGCCCGAGTTCCCCGGTTACACCGGTGGCGCCAAGGTCTGCCCGGTGATCAAGATCACCGCCGTCACCACGCGTGTCAACCCCATTATGGAGAGCTGCATCGGCCCTTCGCACGAGCACGTGTCCATGGCCGGTATCCCCACCGAGGCTTCCATCTACAAGATGGTCGAGACCGCTATCCCGGGCCGCCTGCTCAACGTCCACGCTGCACCCTGCGGCGGCGGCAAGTTCGTTGCCATCATGCAGTTTAAGAAGTCGAGCAAAAATGACGAGGGCCGTCAGCGCAACGCCGCCATGCTCGCCTTCTCGGCATTCTCCGAGCTCAAGCATGTGATCTTGGTTGACGAGGATGTCGACATCTTTGATATGAGCGACGTGATGTGGGCCATGACCACGCGCTTCCAGGCCGACGTGGACCTCATCACCATCCCCGGTTGCCACTGCCACGTGCTCGACCCGTCCAACGACCCTGCGTTCGACCCCACGATTCGCGAGCACGGCATCGCCTGCAAGGCCATCTTCGACTGCACGGTTCCGTTCGACCTCAAGAAGAACTTCATTCGCTCGCAGTTCATGGAGATCGACAAGGACAAGTGGGCCGCCGAGCTCGCCTTCTAGTAAGTAGCCCTACCAAGTAGTTAAGGAGTTGTCATGCCTGAGTCTTCTGTTCGTCCCCGTCGCATTGTCGTTGGCGTGTCTGGCGCCAGCGGTGCGGCACTGGGCCTTGAATGCCTCAAATGCCTGCGCCAGGCCGGCGCTGAGTCGGCGCTTGTCGTCACGCGCGGGGGAGAGATCACCATCGAGCAGGAGCTCGGCATGACGCTCGACGAGTTTGCGTGCTATGCCGATGTGGTCTACGACAACAAGAACATCGGCGCCGCCATCGCAAGCGGCACCTATCCGGTCGACGGCATGATCGTGGCGCCCTGCTCCATGAAGACGCTCGCCGGCATCGCGAGCGGCTACAGCGAAAACCTGTTGCTGCGTGCGGCCGATGTGCAGATGAAAGAGCAGCGCCGCCTGGTGCTTATGGTGCGCGAGACGCCCTTCAGTGCGATCCATGTCGACAACATGGCACGCCTGGCGCGCGTGCCGGGCGTCATGCTCATGCCGCCCATGCTTACGTTTTACAACGGCCCCGCCACGCTCGATGACGCGGTGCATCACATCGCCGCCAAGGCGCTCGAGGCCGTCGGCGTGTCATGTGCAAACTATAAGCGCTGGTCATAGGCGTCTTTAGGGTAGGATACGAGTAGTGTTTGAGCCCGCTGCCCCTGTGGGCGGCGGGCTTTGTGCGCTAAAAGGATGTGCCGGGAGGACTTATGCAGACAGGCATGTATGCGATTAGCGAGATGGCGAGCTTGTTTAACGTTTCGCGCCAAACGCTCATCTACTACGACAAGATCGGTCTGTTTAAACCCGCCGTGGTTAACGAAAAGGGCTACCGTTTCTATTCGCCTACGCAGATCCCGCTCATGCGTCTGATTTGCATGCTTCGCGACCTGGGGCTCGAACTCGACGAGATTGACCGCCTGACCTCGACGTTCGACATTGGCGAGATGACCGATCACCTGCGCTCGCGGGTGCAGGCGCTCGATGAACAGATCGCCGGGCTCAAAGCCGAGCGCGCGAGTGTGCAGGAGCGTCTGAGCTTTTACGACGAGGCGGTTTACTGGCGCGAGCGCGAGGGCAAGCCGGAGCTCAAACAGTTTGAGCGCCGCTACGTGGTCTTTGAGGAGTTCCCGGGCGATATCGAGCGCGGCCGCTCGATGCTTCACCCCACGCTCATGCGGGCGATTCTGCGCATGCGTACGTTGACGGGCACGCGCCCCATGCGCGGCTGGGGTGCCATGCTGCGTCGCGAGGCGCTGCATTCCGACGACCCTATTGCCGGCGCCGGCTCCTTTGCCGTGCTGCCGCGCGGTGCCGAGGAGCTGCTGCCGAGCGATCCCGCCGAGCTGGCAGAGATTGGCATCGAGGTGCTGCCCGAGGGCACATATCTGTGCATGAGCCGCTGGGGCATGCCATACGAGCCCGAGGGCATCCGCGCCATCGTTGCCTGCATGGACGAGCACGCGCTCCAGCCTATCGGCAACGCCTTCGACTTTTGCTACCTCGATACCACGAGCTACGACGAGTCCCACCAAGAGGACTTCTGCTGC
>URIJ01000089.1 GCA_900547835.1 uncultured Collinsella sp. | reverse complement strand
ACCCACACCTCGGAGCGGCCCTGGACACCCCACGTCTGCACATACTCGATAGCGCCCGTACCCTCGACCTTGAGCTTGGGCTCGATAACCGTAGCCTGAACCTCGTGCTTCTCGTAGGTGTTACGGCCATCCTTGACCGTCACCTTCTCGCCGCCCTCAAGTTCGCGGCTATCCCATTTGCCCTGCTTCACGCGCTTGCCGTCGACCTTCACCGACAGCTTTTCGCCCCCATGGCGCTTGAGCACGCTGTCATCGACGGCCAGCAGGTCGCCTGCGTCGTAGGTGTCAGTCAACTCCTGGTCGTCGATGAGATTCTGCAGCGTAGAGCCCACACGCACCGCGGTCTTCTGGCCGTTGAGCTCCACGTCCACACTGCGGTTGACGTAGCCCACGACGGCAGCGATAAACAGCACGAGCGCGCAACCCACGGCGATGAGCGCGTAGGGCAGGCGAGACGAACGACGGGGCGTACGGCTGTTGCCGATGCGCGCACTGCGGTCGCTAAAGCCGCGGCTATGGTTGAGATACATCGCGCCGGGCTTACGGTGACGGCGGCGCTGACCGCTGGGCAGCTGCCCCAGGTCGCGGCGCGCCGTCGGACGCGCACCCGAACGCCCGTTTAAGTTGGATCCGTTTTGGCGCATGTGCCCTCCCCCATAAACACAGCAAGCCGGAGCAACAGGTCTCCGGCTTGCCTCCCATCATTTGGTACGTCGCTATTTTGTAGCTTTTGACGAGCCTCCGCTCGCCTTTTGGTATTCGTCCTTAAAGGCCTTGAACATACCGCGCGTCTTGCCGAGCTGCTTGCCCAGTGCGCGGCTGCCCTTGTCCACGGCAACCGATCCCTTGTCGTCGAGCACCTTGGCGCCCTTTTTGACCTTGTCGCCCACCACGACGCTGGCCTCGGCGGCCTTGGCAGCCGCACCGCCCGAATACCCGAGCGACTTGACCTCGTCCGAGACGACCATCGCGCCGTTCTCGTAGCCGCGCAGCATCGTCGGCGGCACCTGCGTGTCACCAACCAAAACACTCGAAGCAGCGCCGGCGGTCACATAGAATGCCTGCACGATGCCCGAGCGCGGCTTGAACTCAACGTCCGAGCAATAGCCCACGACGTCGCCCGATTCCGTGCGCACGTCCATACCGACCCAGATGATGCAATCGTCCAGGTTGATGTCGAGGCGCTTGGCCGCAGCGGTATCGTAGGTGCCCTTGACGTCG
This sequence comes from uncultured Collinsella sp., assembly GCA_900547835.1. Lineage (GTDB taxonomy): Bacteria > Actinomycetota > Coriobacteriia > Coriobacteriales > Coriobacteriaceae > Collinsella. The sequence continues at coordinate 7,013 of URIJ01000089.1, read as the reverse complement.
TCAACCGCGATGGCGCCCTCGTAGACACCAATGGCGTCGAGCGCTACGAATCGGTCGGGACGCTCGATCATGCCCGCGATATCGGACTGGCGGACCATAAAGCCGACCACGCGCGTACCGCCCGGGGTAAAGACCGGAAAGTGAATCTTTCCGAGCTTTTTAGGGCTGCGCGGCGTGCCGTCCTTTTTGGTGCGCTTGTCCTCGGCAGGCTTGCGATAGATCTTGGCGCCGACAAAATCCCCGGCGCGCATTATGCCTCGGTCGAGGGCTCCGCAGCCTCGGTATCAGCCTCGACGGCGTTCTCGACCACGACGTCGGCGGCAGGCGTCACGTTGCCGCCCGAAATGGCGTCGTTGAGCTGCTCGCGCAGCTGGTCCATGCGCTCGCGGGCCAGGTCGACCTTGGCGCGCAGGTCGTCGGTCTTGGCGTCGACCATCGGGCCAAAGTCATTCACCGCAGCACGGGCCTCCTCGGCGCTGTGCTCGTAGGTGTCGCGCATATTGTCCCAGGCGTCGTTGGCGATATCGGCAGCCATGGCGCGGGTCTCGGCGCCCGAGCGCGGGGCCAGAGCAACACCGATAATAGCGCCGGCAGCGGCACCAAAAAGTGCGCCGGAGACAAAGCTGAAAGTCTTACCCATGATCATTCCTCTCCTGCGGGCACGTCGGTGCCCACCGTTTGAATGCTGTCCATTATACCCGCAGCGCATCACTTGCCGCTCCGCTCATCTGCGTACGGCAAAGGCGCAGGTACGTGATGGTGATAAACGCGTAGGCCTACTCCTGGGGCATAGCCGGCATGGCCACCGTGGCACCCGGGTCCTCGCCGGCGCCGTCCACGAGCGGCAGGCCGCCCTCATGCGCAGGCCCTGCCGGAACCGTCGCAGCACCGCCAAAGACGGCAGCGGAGGCCTCGTGGTTCTCGGCAACCGCGCCCTCGGTATCAATCGCCACCTGGGGCTCGTCGTCAAAGTTGGGGACGCCCTGGGGCTCGGTGGGAACGGGCTCGGCGGTCGCATCGGCAACGGGCTCGGCGTCGACCGGCACATCGCCCTCGTCAGCGCCCTCGTCCTCGGCAGCATCTTCGCCGTTCGCAGCAGCGACGGCCTCGTGAGGATCCTTGCCCTCGGCCTCGGCGCGCATGCCCAGCACCAGGTTGCGCAGGCCCGCGACCGTGCCTTCCACGTCGGGGGCAGGCTGGTCGGCGTGCAGGTACGCCCAGTCCATCATAAAGGTGGCCGACGACAGCGCACCAATGGCCAGCGCGTCATCGGGGCACGAAAGCTCAACCTCAAAGACGCGCTCGTCGTGCTCGCTTACGCGCGTGCGGCCGCACGAGATGCTACCGGCAAGACCGGTCTCGTTCATGAGCTCGACCGTCACGTGCTCCAGCAGGTGGCAGAGCTCGGTCTGGCCCATGCAGTCCTGGAACTCGCGACCGGAATCACCCAGGCACAGGTGCTTGGCAATCGCCGGCACCAGGTAATACACGCGCGCCGTGGCCTCGATATCCTCCGAGGTCATGAGCGGCATGCCGGGGTTCACCAGCACATGCGCGCAGATCTTGTCCTCGCTGACGGTGACCTTAAGGATGTTGAACAGGCCTGCCATAACTCTCCCCTACTCTTCCTTGTCCTACTCGTCGCCATCGTGCGGATCCACAGAGCCCGCACCCGACGCCGCCGGCTTCTCTGCCGAAGACTCGGAATCCTTCTTATCGGTTTCGGCCGGAGCGATCACGCGAATGAGCGAGATGCGCTGGCCACGCATCGACTGCACTTTAAACTTGTACCCCGCGACCTCAAACACCTCTCCGATGTCGGGCACCGAGTCGCAAAGCTCCAAAATCCAGCCGGCGATGGTCTCATAATCATCGCTTTCCTCGAGCGGCCAACCAAGCTCAATCGCGTCATCGCACGAAAAACGCCCATCGACGAGCCACTCGCGGCGCGAAAGGCGCGTGAGGTACTTGTTGTCGGGGTCGAACTCGTCCTCGATCTCGCCGACGATCTCCTCGACGATATCCTCGATGGTGATAATGCCGGCCGTGCCGCCGTACTCGTCCACGACCACCACGATCTGGTCGTGCGAGGTCTGCATCTCGGACAGCAGCGGCAGGATGTCCTTGGTGTCGGGCACAAAGGTGGCGTCGCGCAAAAAGCCGGCGATGGGCTGGTCGCCCTTGCCGTCGAGCGCGGGCTGGATCAGGTCCTTGATGTGCGCGATGCCCGCGACGTTGTCGGGGTCCTCGTGATAGACGGGGATGCGGCTGAAGCCGGTCTGGCGCATGGTGGATAGCACGCTGGCGACCGTCTCGTCGTCCTCGCACATGGTGGTGTCCACGCGCGGCACCATGACCTCGCGGGCAACGGTGTCGCCCAGGTCAAAGATCTCGTGGATCATGCGCTTTTCCTCGTCGAGCAGGTCGTCCTGCTCCGAGACCATGTACTTGATCTCTTCTTCCGAGACGTTTTGGCGGTCGTCGGCGCTCTTGATGCGCAGGATGCGGGCCAGGCCATCGGAGCAAGCGCCAGTCAGCCACACGAGCGGACGGGCGATCTTTTGGAAAAACGACAACGGTCCCACGACCTGCTTGGACACGCCCTCGGCATTGGCCAGGCCGATGCGCTTGGGGACGAGCTCGCCGATCACGATGGACACGAAGGCGACCGCGACGGTGATGATGACCGGCGCCAGGCCGCGCGCGATGGCGGAGAGCGGCGCGATGCCAAAGCTCATGAGCCACGTGGCAAGCGGGTCGGACAGGCTCGTCGAGGCGACGGCGGACGAGGCGAAGCCCACGAGCGTGATGGCGACCTGGATGGTGGCGAGCAGCTGGTCGGAGTCGGCGGCCAGCTTAATGGCACGCTCGGCGCGCTTGTCGCCTTCCTCGGCCTCGTGCTCCAGCACGGCGCGCTTGGCCGTGGTGAGCGCCATCTCGGACATAGAGAAGTAGCCGTTGATGAGGGTCAAAACGAGGGTGGTGATAAGGGAGATGGTTATGTCCATCGGGAGTTTCTCGAACCTCCAAGATTCGGGACGTCAGGTCAAAACGTTGATGACGGATACGGCAATTGCACCGGCGCCCAAACGAGGACGCGGGCGCGCAGGCGCGGTCGCTAGATTACGAAGAGAATCACCGCCATGAACTGGAAGATGCTGCCGGCGAGCACCAACAAGTGGAAAACACTGTGCAGATAGCGCACGTTTTTGGCGATATAGAACGGCACGCCCGCGGTGTAGCACACGCCGCCGACGGCGAGCAGGGCAAGTGCCACGGGGTTGAGCAGCGCAACAAGTTCGGGCAGCTTAAAGACAACGAGCCAGCCCATCAGCAGATAGACCAGGCCGCTTACCCAGTGCGGCTGGCGCTCGCGCAAAAAACACTCGAGGGCGATCCCGACGATGGCGATGGCCCATACGGCAAAAAACAGCACGGGACCACCGTCGTTTGCCAGCGTAATGAGGCAAAACGGCGTATAGCTGCCGGCAATGAGCAGGTAGATGCAGCTGTGGTCGATGATGCGAAACACGCGCTTGGCGCGCGCGGGCTGAATCGCGTGGTAGAGCGTGGAGGCTAGGTATTCGAGGATAATGCTGACGCCATAGACAATTGCCGCGGCCATGTGGGCCGGGCCTCCGCCGCGCAGGGCAGCGAATACGATCAGGAGCACCAGGCCCGCGATACCCAGCAGGCAGCCGACACCATGGGTGACGGAGTTCATGATCTCCTCGCCCACTGTGTAGTGTGGAACGGCCGCGGTCTTGGGTCGCGGCTTAGAACTGTCGCTCGAATCGGACATGCCGGTTACATCCTCCAACGTAAAGAGTTCTCAACACTATATCAAAGCGTCTGGGTGCGTGCGAAATTTGCACCATACGTGACCCTTTGTTTACCCATTCTTTGCCTGTTGACGCATCAACGGTGAACGTCCATAATGCGCTTGCATTAAATGTTGATGTATTAACATCTTATAGGAAAGCTTCTTATGTCTCAAAACGCACGTTCCCATCGAAAGCTCAAGATAGCCGGCATCGTTGCACTGGTGGTTGTCGTTGCGCTGCTCGGATTTGCCGGCAACTTTCTGTTTGACTTCGCGCTGAATCCCCGCGCGCCATACACCATGAAGATGATGCAGGATAGCAAGAACGACAAAGAAGGTGAGCAGCCGGATGCCGAGGATACCGAGGCGCGGGCATGGTTTAAAGAGAACCGCAAGAGCAGCAACCTCACCGCGGACGACGGGACCGAGCTTGCCGCCTGGTATTTTGCTGCGTCGGAGAGCACGCACGACTACGCCGTCTGCCTGCATGGATATACCAACGAGCCCATCGGTATGGCCCGATACGTCAAGCGATTCCACGACCGCGGCATGAACGTACTCGCACCCGCCGCCCGCGCCCACGAGCGTTCCGGCGGTGACTACATCGGCATGGGCTGGCCCGAGCGACTCGATGTCGTCGCGTGGATCGGGCGGATTGTTGCGGCCGATCCCAAGGCGCGCATCCTGGTCTTTGGCGAGTCGATGGGCGCGGCGACTGCCATGAACGTAGCGGGGGAATCTCTGCCCGCAAATGTGAAATGCATTATCGAGGACTGCGGCTATACAAGCGTTTGGGACGAGTTTTCCCTGCAGCTCAAGGATGTATTTGGCCTGCCCAGTTTTCCCTTGCTCGATGTAGCAAACTTGGTGTGCAACGTGCGCGCGGGCTACGACTTTCATAAGGCGAGCAGTGTGGAGCAACTCAAACATGCGACGGTTCCCATGCTGTTTATCCACGGCGACCAGGACACCTTTGTACCGTACAGCATGCTCGACCAAAACTACGACGCGTGCGCCAGCAAGGTCAAGCAAAAGCTCACCGTCCATGGCGCCACCCACGCCAAGAGCGCGCAGGTCGACCCCGAACTCTACTGGAACACGGTCGACAACTTCCTCGACAAGAATTTTTAGGCAAAAAGCAACGTCTGGGGTTTTGTTGCCAAAAATCGGTTTGTAGTCGGCGGTATTCGATTTTTCACCGCACTTCCGAAAAGCCGCCCGTGAGCGCTGTGCTCACAGGCGGCTTTTGCTCAACTAACGCTACAAAGGCGCTTATTTTGTCCAATAGCTAGGCGCTACTTGACCTCGATGAGCTCATACTCGCTCGTGCCCAGGCCAATCTTCTCGGCGTGCGCGATGCACACGCGCCAGTCGGTGTCGGGATGCGTGATGCAGAAGGGATCCTTGGCCTGCTCGCCCTCCAGATGCTCGTGGTTATGCTCCATCTTGGCCGCGCTATCGGTGAGCTCGGTGTTGGGCAGCGGCTCGGACGCCATGACGGCATCGGCGCAGGCCTGGTCGATGGCGACCGGGTCGAAGCTCGCGAACATGCCGATATCGTTGACGATAGGCGTGTCGTTTTCGGGATGGCAATCGCAGTTGGGGCTGATATCCATAGCCAGCGAAATGTGGAAGCTGGGACGATCCTGGACAACGGCCTTGGTGTACTCGGCGATCTTACAGTTGAGCACGTCGGCCGCGGCGTCATAGCCGGGCTTGATGCAGTCCTGGTTGCATGCCGCAATGCAGCGACCGCAGCCCACGCAGCGATCGTGGTCGATGGTGGCCACGTGCACCGTGCGGGTGTTGCCGTTGGCAAGCTCGCGCTCGCGGGTGTCGTTGAACGAGACAGCGTCGTGCGCGCAGATCTTTTCGCAGGCACGGCAGCCAACGCAGTGCTCGGTCGAGACGTTCGGCTTGCCGGCGGCATGCTGCTCCATCTTGCCGGCGCGGCTGCCGCCGCCCATGCCCAGGTTCTTCATGGCGCCGCCAAAGCCGGCCTGCTCATGACCCTTAAAGTGGGTGAGGCTGATCACGATATCGGCATCCATGAGCGCCTGACCGATCTTGGCCTCGTGCACGTACTCGCCGCCCTCGACCGGAACAAGCGCCTCGTCGGTGCCCTTGAGGCCGTCGGCAATGATGATCTGGCAACCCGTAGCATACGGGGTAAAGCCGTTCTGGTAGGCGGTATCGATGTGCTCGAGCGCGTTTTTGCGGCTACCCACATAGAGCGTATTGCAGTCGGTGAGGAAGGGCTTGCCGCCCAGCTCCTTCACGACATCCGCGACGGCGCGGGCGTAGTTGGGGCGCAAAAAGCTCAGGTTGCCCAGCTCGCCAAAGTGAATCTTGATGGCGACGAACTTGTTCTCAAAGTCGATCTGCTCAATACCGGCGCGACGAACGAGGCGCTTGAGCTTGTCGAGCTGGCTCTCGCGAGCATGCGTGCGCAGGTTGGTGAAGTACACCTTGGCGGGTGCGGCGGGTGCAGTTGCGGTCATAGATCTATCCCCTCGGTCTATATGGCGTTACAGACATAGAGGATGGTACCAGTTAAAGCAGAGTTAAAGTCAAGTACGGCACCTAGTCATTGGGGACAGACTTAAATGACTGAAACCACTCATTGGGGACGGACTTAAATGAGTGCCTCGCCACCTGGCAGCTAGGGACGTTCCTTTCCTGCTGGGTGGCGAAAGAGCGTCCCCAGCGACTAGTCATTTAAGAACGTCCCCAATGACTACTCTTGGACTTTGAGGGCTTCGGCCAGGCTCACGCGTTTGATGGAGCGCGTGTGTAGCAGCGCCACGACCAGGTAGGTCGCAAAGCCAATGCCGACGCACGCCGCCATGGACCAAGCGGGCACGTAGATCTCGATATTGCCGTTATAGGCGAGCAGCATCGAGCGGAAGATGGCCGTTAGCGAGCCAATAATGACCGGCAGGCTCAGCACGAGCGACGCCGCCACGCACAGCGTGATCGAGCGGATGTACAGATGCGAGATCTCGCTATCGCGATAGCCAAAGACTTTCATGTAGCTGATCGAACGGGCGCTGTGGTCGATCACCGCCTTGGTCAGCAGGTACATAAACAGCAGGAAGATAAACACCGCGAGCCCGACCATCATGCCGATCATTTTGCTCATCATGCCGATGAACTGGTCGCCCACGGCGCGCATGTCGTCGGGCGTGGT